>JBGPOG010000007.1:0-21519 GCA_041487935.1 Chthonomonadia bacterium
AAACTCGCGGCTACTCATAGCGAAGTCCACCGTCGTGGACTGGACATCGGGAATCTTAAACGAACAGTATTGGGGCTAGAGTTGTGGAAGGGAATTGGCGGGTTGCGGAGTTGCCTTCACATCTGCCAACCGCTGCTTCTTCTTTGCGCATTTTAGAGAGGGGGCTGGCTCAAATTCAGGAGCGAGCGACGAGTTATCGCTGCGGTTTCCAACCCGGAAACACGCAATGAACTCCCGGTTTCCGCTGCCGCCTGTCATCGGCGAGCGCATGACGCCGCGCGACTCCAGGCCAAGCTCCTTTTGGGCGAGCTTGCTCACCTTTTCGAC
The DNA here is from genome assembly GCA_041487935.1 of Chthonomonadia bacterium. Lineage (GTDB taxonomy): Bacteria > Armatimonadota > Chthonomonadetes > Chthonomonadales > CAJBBX01 > JBGPOG01. The sequence goes on from JBGPOG010000007.1 coordinate 328, forward strand.
AGCTTGCTGCCGGGCGCGGGCATTGCGGACAATCCCCTTGCGTCCGACCGCGGCTCGGCCGGCTTCGAACTCTGGCTTAACCACCACCAAAAGATGACCCCCCGGCCTCACGAGAGGAGCGACGGCGGGAAGAACCAGCGTTGCGGATATGAATGAGACGTCGATGGCCGCGAGGTCGAATAGCTCGGAGAACTCTACGGGCGTGAGGTAACGGGCGTTGACGCCCTCGCGCAGCTCAACGCGCGGATCGTCCAACAGCTTCGGCGCCAACTGACCGTGGCCGACGTCGATAGCCACGACTCGGGCAGCGCCGCGCTGGAGAAGGCAATCGGTGAATCCGCCGGTCGAAGCCCCGACATCGAGGCAAATGCTTTCACGAACGTTGAGCCGGAAGTGCTTGAGAGCGGCTTCCATCTTTAGCCCGCCTCGCCCGACAAACGGCAGGGCCTCGCCGGTCACCTCGATTGCAGCGGTATCTTCCAGTATCTGGCTTGCCTTCTCAGCCGCCAGACCATCGACCAAAACAAGCCCGGCCTCGATAAGGCCTTGCGCGCGTTCTCTGCTGGAGGTAAGGCCGCGCTGGACGATCAGTTTGTCGAGTCGTTCCGGCATTAGGGAATCTAAACACGTAGGCTTGACGCAGCATCGCCGCAGCCAAAGTCAACGGCGGTTAACCACAGATTACACAGATAACACAGATTAACTGACAACAACTACAAGAAAAATCGAATAACCACAGAATCTTTGCGGATGGCAAAGAAACCCGAGGTTAGTATTACGACGAACACGAAGGGCTGAATGAGTTGAATTGCAAGTGAAAAGGGTCCCGGTTCCGAGGTTGTGAACCCTCTACCGGCACCCTCCGAAATCCGATGGTAATCCCCTCGCAGTTAGAGGTTTTCAGTATCCTTACCCACCGAGCGCTGCTTCGCATCTACGTTCAAACCGGTCGAGTGCAGCCAGGAGACAGCCCTTTGGACTTCTTCGAGCGGCCCTTCTATATCAACCTCGACAAATCCGTAGTCCTCGGTGATCTGCGCGCGACGAATACTGGTCACGACATCGAAGTTCTTCGCTAACCTGTTCAGGATCGGCTCATTGACCTGGCCGGGATTACGGGTACTGATCTCAACGGTAATAACTGGCAATCGTTCAAAACTCCTGATTCATTATTAAACACGGAATTAAACACGAAGACTCGAAGGTACGACGCAACAACATTTGCAGAACCAAACCGGTTTACTCGCAATACGGCAAGGTTCTCCCGCCGTCTTTGCGAGTCAGACCGCGCATTCCCTCTTCGAGTCTTCGCGCCTTCGTGTTTAAGCCGTTAACTACCCCCTGCGATTGCGGGGACTATAGAAACTGCATCGCCTTCTTTGACAGCGGTCTCTTTCCCCGCGAGGAAGCGGATATCCTCTTCATTGACATAGATATTGACGAACCTGCGAAGGTTTCCCGCATCGTCGGTCAGTCTTGCGCCGAGACCCGGATACTGGCGCTCGAGGTCTGCGATAAGGTCTCCGACCGTGCCGGATATGGCGGTTACCGACTCCTGCTCGTTCGTCAGCTTGCGGAGAGGGGTTGGAATAAGTACATTAACGGGCATTCTGAGTCCTTTCTCAGGCTGCTGCGGTTGCGAGCAGCTTTTCGGCGGCTAATGCGGTGTCAAGCGACGCCAGATTCGCCTGGATGTAGGTCGGTCGTCCCAGCTCTCCCGCAACCGCTTCTTGCGTTTTGAGGCCATTCCCGGTTATTGCGAGGACCACAACGTCGTCCGCCGGGAACCGGCCCTGCTCCACAAGCTTCCGTGCGACTGCGACCGTCACTCCTCCGGCGGTTTCCGTAAAGATACCCTCGGTCCGCCCCAGCAGCCGGATTCCTTCAATGACCTCTTCGTCCGAAACGTCGTCCGCCCAGCCTCCGCTCTTACGCACGGTCTCCGCGGCAAAGTAACCATCCGCGGGATTGCCGATGGCGATGGACTTTGCGATGGTATTCGGCTTTTGCGGACGCATAACCTCTGCCTCCAGCTTGATCATCGAGGTGATGGGATTGCACCCGGTTGCCTGCGCGGCATACATCTTGGTCGGCACGCCTTCGATGAGCCCGAGATTGTCGAGCTCGTTGAGGCCCTTATAGATTTTGCTGATGAGCGAGCCGCCGGCGCACGGGACGACGATGTGATCCGGCGCGCGCCAGCCAAGCTGCTCGGCTATTTCGTAACCGAAAGTTTTGGAGCCATCGCCGTAGAAGGGCCGAAGGTTTATGTTTACAAACGCCCAGCCATACTTGCCGCCCGCTTCCGCGCAAAGCCGGTTGACATCGTCATAACAGCCGGACACCGCCATCACGTTGGTGCCGTAGACCAGGCATCCCAGAATTTTACCCTGTTCGAGATCGGACGGAATGAAGATATAGCTTTCGAACCCACCCTCCGCGGCATGCGCGGCGACTGAGTTGGCGAGATTGCCGGTAGACGCGCAGGCCACGGTCTTATAGCCGAATTCACGCGCTTTGGTCAGGGCCACCGCGACGACGCGGTCCTTGAAAGAGAGAGTCGGATGGTTAACGCTGTCGTTCTTGAGATAGAGGTTCTTAAGTCCCAGTTCTCTGCCGAGGCGTTCCGCCTTAACGAGCGGAGTCCAGCCGCAGTTCTTGCCGACGGTCGGTTCACCTTCGATCGGCAGGAGGTCCTTGTACCGCCACATGCTTGGAGGTCCGGCCGCAATCGATTCCCGAGAGATGCGAGTCTTGATCTCGTCGAAATTGTAGACGATCTCCAGCGGCCCAAAGCAAAGCTCGCAGACGTGAACCGGCGCGACCGGATATTCTTCTCCGCATTCCCGGCACCGCAATCCAAGAACCTTCGCCATGTTTGAAGCTCCTATTGGAGTGATGGAGTGATGGAGTGATGGAGTGTTGAAGTGGGCTATCAGCCCAGTACTCCATTACTCCAATCCCCAGAATCGAAAAGCGCCCACGTCCGGGCAAGCCAATGGCTGCTCAGGACGAGAGGCGCTTGCTTCTCGTGGTACCACCTGATGTTCGCCGGACACTTACGAGCCCGGCCTCGGCGGGCGCGGACTGAAGAACGAAAACTGAACACTGAAGGCTGAAATGAAAGTCCAATTTCAGCTTTCAGCTTTCTTCTTTCAGCTTTCAGTACGCCCTGGCCCTGTAACGGGAGCCCCCCGGCTCAAGCTAATCGGCCCGGTCGAGCGATACTTCACTCGAATGCGGACATTTCACCCTCGCGGCTCGGAAGCCATTTTCAGCGGAAGCGCAAGCGCCGGTTCCCATCTGCCCCGGCTCTCTGGAGCTGCTACTTCACACTTACTCGTCTTCGTCTGCGCCTGCGTGCAATCTATGTCTCCCATTATAATCGCCAGACGGCAAACTGTCAACCTTTACGCGGGCTGGTAAGTGTTCACAATTCGTGTAAAACGCTGATCGGCCGCGCGTAGGGGTGAAGCATTCGGACGACATAATGTATTGGAACCCGCCAACCGCTAACCCGTATGCTTCACCCCTACCCCACGGATCGTGAACACTTACCGCGGGCTGGGTCGTCAATGAGCAGCCTGTGTGAACCGGATATGTTACCTCAACTTCACTTTACCCCTACTCATCCCACCACCGCCTGCCGTCCGCGCGGAGAAGCGCATCCGCTGCTTCAGAACCCCATGAGCTTGGCTCGTAAGAATCCGGGTGCTTGTCTTCTTTCTTCCAGGCGTCCAGGATGGGGGTCACAATCTCCCAGGCAGTCTCAACCTCGTCGTCGCGGGCGAATAGCGCGGCATCGCCGAGCATGGCGTTCACCAGCAGCCGCTCATAGGCCTCCGGAATAGCTTTGCCAAAGGCCTCCCTGTAATCGAAGTGCATCTTTACCGGGCTGACCACAACCGACGGTCCGGGCTCTTTGGCGCTCATCAACAGCTCTACGCCCTCGTTCGGTTGGACGCGAATGGTAATCCGGTTTGGCGTGACCGCGGAACACGCGAGCCGGGAAAAGAGAACGTCGGGGACCTCCTTGAGCTGCAGAACCACCTTCGTAACGCGATTTTGCAGCCTCTTGCCGGCACGGACGTAAAACGGAACTCCAGCCCAACGCCAGTTATCGACCCAAAACCGCACGGCAGCGAAAGTCTCTGTGTTGGACTCCTTTGGAACACCCTCTTCATCGAGGTAGCCAGGAACGCTATCGCCATCGATCAGGCCAGGCGCGTATTGCGCGCGTACAGCATTCTCCCGGATGCCTGCAGCAGTGAATGGGCGGATCGAGCGCAGGACCTTGACCTTCTCGTCGCGAATGGCGTTAGCTTCGAGCGAGACCGGGGGTTCCATGGAAATCAATGTCAGGATTTGTAACGCGTGGTTCTGGATAATGTCCCGGACGGCGCCGGCTTCGTCGAAGTAGGCCCCGCGCCCTTCAATTCCAATTGTCTCGGCCACGGTGATCTGCACGTTGTCGATGTAAAGGTGATTCCAAAGCAGCTCGAAAAGGCGGTTGGCAAACCGGAGCACAAGGATATTCTGGACGGTTTCCTTACCCAGGTAGTGATCGATCCGGTAGATCTGGTCTTCGGTAAACCAGCCGCGGAGGTGCTGATTCAGCGCCCTGGCAGAGGCCAGGTCGTACCCGAAGGGCTTCTCGATCACGATCCGGGCCCAGGGATTGCCGCCGCTCCCTTGCTTCGATAGCCCGGTTTCACCCAGATGAGTGGCGATCTCCGTGAAGTTGCCGGGTGGGGTTGCAAGGTAAATGAGCCGGTTTCCTCCGAGGCCAAGACTGCGGTCCAGATGTTCTAAGCGCTTCTCTAGAGACTGATAGCCGGACGCGTCATCCAGTGTGGATCGATGGTAATATACGTTTTTGGCGAACTGGTTCCATGCAGTGCCATCCGGAGGAAGTTGGGGTGCGAATTCTCGAACTGCGTCTCGCAGATCCCGGCGGAATTCGTCATCACTCTTGTCGCGCCGCGCAAAGGCAACAATGGCAAACCGGTCAGGCAGCAGCCCCTGGGTTGCTAGGCTGTATAGGGCCGGAACGAGCTTCCGCCGAGTGAGGTCGCCTGTCGCGCCGAAAAGAACGAGCGCGCATGGTGGCGGCTTGGGGGCATCCTGATCGCCGCATTGGTCCAGAATAGGCATCGAATCTCCAAATTCCTAAAGATAATCCCGCGAACCGTTTCAGATTCGCGGGACGATTTGGTTGGTTGAGTATCAAGTCTTGAGTGTTAAGTGTTGAGTATTGAGACTGAGTGGCATGCACAAATGCCAACCGGTCCGTCTAAACACTAAACACTCAATACTAAACACTCAATACTGAACACTCGTTATGCAAGGGCTTCCCTCAGCCGGGCGGTTGCGTGCGGCCGGCGGAGCTTTTCCATGGCTTTGGATTCTATCTGCCTCGCGCGCTCCCGGGTTATATGGAGCCGGCGGCCGGTCTCTTCCAGCGTATGCGGGTCTTCATCAGCGAGGCCGTAGCGCAGGGAGATCACTTCCTTTTCCCGTGGGTTCAGGATGTTCATCGCGTGCTCGAGCTCTTCGCGCACCAGATGCTTGAATGCCCTGTCCATTGGCGTGCTCTCTTCGCCCGCCTGGATGAAGTCGCCTAACCGGCCTTCACCCTCCGGTCCGACCGGGGCTTCAAGGGATACCGGCTGGACGGCGCTGCGTAGTAGCTGGATCAGCTTCTTTTCCGTCATTTGCGCCGCTTCTGCCAGCTCGACGCGGGTCGGCATGCGGCCGAGCTTTTGAAAGAGCTCTTCCCGCGTCCGCTGTATTCTGCCGAGTGAGTCGACAACGTGCGCGGGCAGCCGGATCGAGCGCCCCTGGTTGGCCAGCGCCCGTGAGACTGCCTGCCGAATCCAGTGTGTCGCGTAGGTGCTGAAACGATATCCTTTGCGATAATTGTACTTGTCGATCGCGCGCAGCAGGCCGATAAACCCTTCTTGCATCAGGTCTTCCAGCATCAGCCCGCGGCCCAAGTACCGACGAGCAACTGAAGCCACCAGGCGAACGTTTGCGTTCAACAACTCTTCCCGGGCGTTATGATCTCCATATTCAATGCGCTTGGCCAGCACGAGTTCCTGGGTAGGCGTGAGAAGCGGCGCCTTGCCGCCCTTTAGCATCCATGGATCCGCCATATCGTTGGGATGCCTCCGGTGGCGAACCGCGCGCTCTTCATCTTGATCGCGGACGATCTCGTCTTCGTCCGAGTCGTCGTGCGGAGCGTCCGACTCCTCGGCGTGGATTACTTCCACGTGCAAAACCGGATCGAAACTCACCGGATTTGGCACTTCTTCGCCGGCGATATCCAATAGCAGCGATTCGAGCTCGTGCGCGTCCAGGTCCGCAAATTCGCCGGCGGACTCAGATCGCCGCTCGCGCTCTTGCAAATGCCGGTATTGGCGGCTCCTTATGCGATTTGTTTCGACTCGTGTATGCATACTATTAAGACGACTTTAGCGATCGCTCGGTTCTGTGCTTCAGTCCTGTTGACTCATACGTCCGCCAGGGTATTATTCGTGCCGGACAGTGAAGATAGGCAACGCGAGCGTACGTGTCAATTCGATGAGCGTCGCACAGCCAATCCCGGTACTCAACAGGGCATTCAGCTCTTGGCCTATACGGAGTCTGAGCTTTCTGCTGCGGCAGCCGGGGCAGCCGTGCGCGTTTCAGGCCTGGAAATGAGATCGCTGGCTTTTTCCCTCAGCTCCGTGGCTTTTTGAGCCACCTGGGTCTTGATCTCGCTCGCCTTCTCAACGACCTGTCCTTTGAGCTCGACGGCCTTCTCTTTCAGTTGGCCGGCCTTGTCGGCTATTTGCGCCCGGGTCTCGGCGCCCGCCGCCGGTGCGTAAAGGATCGCAACGGTCGCTCCCACAGCCACGCCCAGCAGGAAAATTACCAACGAGGTTCCAATGCTTCCGTTCTCTTCTCTTGTCTCGGACATTGCTAGAGGTCTCCCTTCCATAAATACTAAGCGTTCGAATCGGAATCTGCAAGCCGAACGCAAGTAAAGTGACTGATTGATGGATGTTCTGCGTCCTTATTCTGTTCCACGTTGTTTGCCGTTCTCCTCCACCGGGTTCCAATAAAGTGACACCGTTTCTCAATGTATGCGTAAGATGTATACGTAAGAATGATAAAATAACCGTGTAACAGCCTGCCTAACCGCCCGTCTATAAGTGTGGCGCCGGGACGGTTGGGTTCCAGGGGCCTCGAATTCCGGCGGCCGACCCCGTCATTGCGCCACGCGCCTCGACGCAACCGCTCTAAGCTGCGATTACCAGTGCGTTACCTATCTTTGGAGGAAAGGCTTGCTCACCCTTAAGCGAAATCTGCTGGGTTCCATACTATTGGAACGGGGATTGATCACACAAGAGCTGTTGGAGCACGCCCTCGCGGAACAGAGGCGGCAAAACCATGCCAAAAGAATCGGCGAGGTTTTGTTAAGCATGAGGGCGATTTCTGAAGCCGATCTGCTCAGTTGCCTTTCGCTTCAGCTCGACTGTAAGCAAGTCGACCTCAATCAAGAGCCGCCCGATCCCGAAGCATTGCAGATCGTTCCGAGCGAGTTCGCGATGCGCCACCAGCTTCTTCCGCTCCATCAGACCGATCATACCCTGACGGTCGCCATGGCGGACCCGCTGGACATCCAATCCATCGACGATCTTCAGCTCCTAACGGGATATAAAGTCGTTACAGTTCTGGCCGGCGCCGCCGACATCCGGCGCTCGCTCGAGCAGTTCTACATGAACCGGATGCTCGAGGACGCCCAGAGCCAGGAGGTCACAACCGCAGACGACGAGGGCCTGGACGTAGCCGATCTCCAGAAGATGGCGCGCGAGGAGCTCGTCATCCAGATGGTGAACTTGATCATCAACCAGGCGATCCAGGACCGGGCATCGGATATCCACGTGGAGCCGTTCGAGCGTGAGCTGCGCGTGCGATATCGTATCGACGGGGTGCTTCATGAAGTGAACGCTCCGCCGAAGCGGCTGCACCCCGCCATCATTTCACGCATCAAGATTCTGTCGGACATGGATATCGCTGAGCGCCGGCTTCCACAGGACGGGCGCATGAGAATCCGCTCCGGCGGGCGGCAGATCGACCTTCGTATCTCGACCATTCCGACGCTGTACGGCGAAAGCGCGGTGATGAGAATTCTGGACAAGCAGACCGCCATGCTCGGCCTGACCGAGTTGGGGATGCAGGGCCGGATGTTCGAACGATTTCGCCGGCTCATCCAGGAGCCACACGGTATTATCCTGGTAACCGGCCCGACGGGTTCCGGTAAGACGACTACGCTCTATGCCGCGCTCAATGAAATCTATTCGAACGAAAAGAAGATCATCACCATTGAAGACCCGGTTGAGTACCAGCTCAACGGCGTAAACCAGATCCAGGTCCATCCACAGATCAACTTGACTTTCGCGAACGGTTTGCGGTCGATCGTGCGTCAGGACCCGGACATCATCATGGTCGGTGAAATCCGCGACTCCGAGACGGTCGAGATTGCCGTTCACGCTGCATTGACCGGCCACCTCGTCTTCAGCACTTTGCACACGAATGATGCGGCCGGCGCTGTTAGCCGTCTGCTTGATATGGGCGCCGAGCCTTACTTGATTGCTTCTTCTCTCATCGGGACGATCGCCCAGCGCCTGGTCAGGATCAATTGCCCTCGCTGTAAGAAGCCCGTGGAAGAGAACGCTCTGGAATTAAGCGAAATTGGGATCACGCAGGAAATGCTCCAGGGTAACAAGCTGATGCAGGGCGCAGGTTGCCCCGAATGCCGTGGCGTCGGCTTCCGCGGACGAAGCGGGGTCTATGAGATGCTGACCGTCGACGATACCATGCGGCATATGATCGTGCGGCGCGAGGCGGCTACCACTATCAAACAGTACGCGGTGCGCGAACAAGAAATGACGACTCTTTTGCAAGACGGCCGCCGGCGGGCGCTCAAGGGCGATACTACGATCAAAGAAGTCCTACGCGTTTGCCAGCGGGAAGATTTCGAGACGTAGTTGGGTGTGAGCGAGTGGTGATTGGTGAGTGGTGCGCACGAAATTCCGCCAACCCGCCACTCACCACTCACCACTCACCACTAACCACTAACCAGGGTTAACATGGCAGATTTCAAATACATTGCGATCGACCGGGGCGGCAAACAGGTTACTGGAACCATCGCCGGGCGCGACTCCAGCGACGTGGCGGTGAAAGTTCGGGCGCTTGGGTACTATCCGGTGGAAGTTTCGACGTCGAATGGCGCCGTGGGTGGCATTGCTCGCCAGGTCGTAGGGATATCCGGCAGCAGGACCCGGCTCAATATCGACGGCGGGACGCGCGGTGCCACCGAGGTCACAGCCGAAGCCCAGGGCAAGCGTGTAGGCAGAATTCATATCCTGCTGTTCACCCGGGAGCTTGCGGACCTGATCGACGCAGGATTGCCGATCGACCGCGCCCTATCGGTCTTGCTCGAGCAGAGCGATAATGCGCCGCTCCAGGCAATGGTTGCGCGGCTGCAGCATGATATTCGCGCAGGCCGTCCGCTATCGGAAGCGCTTCGGAACTTTCCGCGCGAATTTCCGCCGCTGTATGCGAACATGATCCATGCCGGGGAAGTATCGGGGCAGCTCGCGGGAGTGATGACGCGGTTGGCGGACTTCCTTGAAAAAGAACAGGTTCGGCGGAGCCAGATCATTGCGGCTCTGACCTATCCGATGGTACTCGTTAGCGTCGCGGTCTTGGCAGTCACGTTCTTGCTGACTTTCGTCATCCCCAAGCTGCAGGACGTCTTTAAGGACCTTGGCGCAGCACTCCCGATGCCTACCCAAATGCTGCTTGGGGCCTCTGGATTTGTTTCGCACTATTGGTGGATAATCGCCGGCGTAGCGGTTGCAACCTTCTCGATCGTTCGGGGATACAACAACACTAACTCGGGGCGTCGGACGTTCGATACCATGCGCCTCAAGGCGCCGCTATTCGGCGGATTGACGAAGAAAATCGTCATGGCGCGCCTGGTGCGCACGCTTGGTACGCTCTTAGGTGGCGGCGTGCCGATCCTGGATTCGATGGGCATCTCCGCCACAGCGGTAGGAAATACAGTTACGGCGCAAGCCATTGTCGACGCCAGGGATGGCGTCCGCCAAGGCGAGACGTTATCCGGCGCGATGGCGAAGACCGGCGACGGCTTCTTGCCGCTGGTCGTTCACATGACAGCCGTTGGAGAAGAGACCGGCCGCCTGGCGGGCATGTTGGTAAGGACGGCGGATACCCTGGATTTCGAGGTCGACAACACCATGCGCCGTTTGACAAGTCTCGTCGAGCCTCTGGTGGTGTTGCTGATGGGCGGTTTCGTCGGATTCGTGGTCCTCTCCATCTTGCTGCCGATCTTCCAGGCGAATACGATCGTTAAGTAATCGTTAGTATGGCTGCGACCGCCGGCATCCGTCGACGGTCCTTTGGGTGAAAGGAGATGCTTCCGTGGTAATCATCAAACCGGCGCGCAACCGTGGTGTGGCGCGCGGCTTCACGCTTATCGAGCTGCTCGTGGTAATCATAATTCTGGCGATCCTTGCCGCCGTCGTCATTCCACGCGTCATCGGCCGCACGGAGGATGCGCGCGTCGCAAAAGCGACCAGCGACGTCAGCGCCATCGATTCCACGCTCGACAACTATAAGCTGGATGTCGGCACCTATCCCTCCGGGGATCAAGGGCTCGCCGCGCTTATCAACAACGTGGCGAATTCGCCCAAGTGGAATGGTCCTTATCTGAAGAATGGCTTGCCGAACGATCCGTGGACCAATCCCTATCGTTATAAGTCGCCGGGCGATCATGGCCCGGACTACGACGTTTGGTCCGCCGGCCCCGATGGCCAGGACGGCACACAAGATGATATCGGCAACTGGAATTTGCAGAAATGAGAATTCATGAGTGTTTAGTGTTAAGTGATAAGTGTTGGGGCCAAGCGTCTAAACACTCAACACTGAACACTAAACACTCCAGCCGAAGGCGGCAAGCTTTTACGCTGATCGAAATGGTGGTTCTCATCATCATCATTGCGATTATATCGAGCGTGGTCGTGCCGAGTTATACGCGGTTTTACGCAAGGGCGAAGTTCCAGCGCACGACGGAAGGAGTTGTCGGGACGCTCGCATGGGCGCGCAATGCGGCGATCGAAAATAGCTCGGACTGTGTCGTTCGCTTCGATGCACAGAGCGGCACGATCGCCGTAACGGCAGAAATGCCGAACATTTCGACCGACGTTCCAACCGCAATTCAAGAGTCGCCTGAGACATCAGGCGCCACGGAACCGCGATTGTTCAAATTGGGAGAAGACGTGATCGTGCGAGACTTCACGGTAGGAGACACGTCTAATAGTAATGTTTTGGGCGCTAACAGCCAGTCGCGAGAGCTGCGATTCTACGAAGACGGCAGCTCGAACGGTGGACAGATGATTTTACAGAGCGCCGATGGCTATCTTGCGCGAATTGTAATCAGCCCTTCGACGGGCAAAGTTCAGGTTCCAAGTGAAGGTGATGATTCGCAGTAAACTCAGATATCCGCTGCAGCCAGGTGCGCCTGGCATTAGGGATATGGCCGGCGGCGTATATGGGCGGCGCTCCCTCTGCCGACGTGCCGGATTTACGCTGGTTGAGATGATTGTCGCGGCGGTGCTCCTGTTCGTCGGCGTAGTAGCGACACTCGTCTGCATCTCTAGCGCGACGCGCTCTACCAGTATCGCAAGCGAGTACACGAACGCCGCACTGCTCGCTCAAAAGCATTTTTCCGAGCTGCAGGCCCAGCCCGACCAGATTACGTCCGGCGACCAGCAGGGCGAATTCGGAGAGGAGAACCCGGGATTTCGATGGCAGCAGACTTCGGAAGCAACAGACATCCAGGGATTATTGAAGGTCACACTCATTGTCGACTGGCCGTCCGGCGGGACCCGCCGCATCGCTCAGTTCGCAACGTATATGCAGCAGCCGCCCACAACAACGCAATGAAAAAGATAGAACGTCGGAGTAATGGAGTGATGGAGTATTGGAGTAGCGGCGCGCCGGACGCATATCCACTAAGCGATGCGGTATCCCATTTCTCCATTACTCCAGTACTCCGTCACTCCACCAGACGGCGCGGTTACACGCTCATCGAGATGCTGATCGCCTTGATCATGTTCGCGCTGATCTCGGCGGCCACGGGATTCGCACTGACCGCCGGGATACGCAGCCAACAAGGGATCGTCGATCATATGGACGAGCTGACAGAAGCCCGCACACTACTCGGCACGATTACACGCGATTTGCGGTGCGCCTATGCGTCGGCCGCCAATCCTTACACGTTTTTCGTCGCCTCCGGGTCGAGCAATGGCACTATCTTGACGTTCACGAGCGCAAACTACCGTATTCGGGCGGCGTCACCCACAACGGCGACGACGACAGACACGACGGACGTTCCGTCGTACGGTCCACAATCGGATATCGGCGTGGTTAATTACAGCTTCGATCCCGATCGGCACATCTTCAGCCGGACGACCACCGCGATGCCGAATCCCGACGCGCTGCCTGACCCAAGCGACCCAAATTCAATTCTCTCCAAACACGTTCGCGCAATTGCGTTCAGCTTTCTGGACCCGAACACCGGCTCTCGGACGGACTGGAACTTTACGGTCGACCCGAACGCCAACTCCGCCTCCACCACCGGCGGGAGCTCTACTCAGGGCCAGCAGCAGTCTCAACAGCAGACCCAACAGCAAACGCAGTCACAATCGGGGGACACGACGCTTCCCACCGCCGTTCAGGTGAGCCTGGATCTGATCACTATGAGCGGACGCCCGGCAACCTATACGACGACCGTTACGCTGATGACCCCGCAGCCCCAACCCGCCGGACAGAAGCCGCCGGCCGCAACAACGACAGCCGGAGGCGGAGGAGGCGGTGGTGGAGGCGGTGGTGGAGGCGGCGGAGGAGGTGGTGGAGGCGGCGGAGGTGGCGGAGGTGCCGGCGGCAGTGGCGCCCCGAGACCGCTCCCAGGTGGCGGGCTGCCGGGAATGCCCGGTATGCCCGGTATGCCATCTGCAGGGGGAGCCCGGCCATGAGACAGCAAGGCCAGGCGCTGGTGCCGGTACTTTTCGTGGTGTTCATTCTGACGGCGTTCGCGGTTACCGTTTCAACATCGGCGCGCCGGGAAGTTCGCGCGGCTTCCAATTACCTAAAGGAGACGCAGCAGCAGCAGATTGCTATGGGCGCCGTAACGTATGCGATGGGCGTCCTCGAGCAAGCGACCAACGGCGGCACGACGCCCGCGCAATTGTCACAGCCGCCGGATACGGATGCCAACGGCTGGACCCAATTGGGCGACGGGTTTTACAAGCTGGAGTACATCGACACGACATCCCGACTCAACATCAATACCGCGGACCTGGCTACCCTCGGCAAGCTGCCGGCAATGATCAATAGTCCCAGCCTGGCGGCGGCGATTGTCGATTGGCGGGATGCGGACGACAACCCAACCACATCCGGTAACGCACAGGGCGCCGAATCGGACTACTATGGCTCGCTCAATCCGCCTTACAATGCCAAGAATGCGCCGTTCGATACGGTCGACGAGCTGCTGCTCGTGCAGGGATTCACGCCTGAGATCCTGTATGGCGCCGGGCCACAATCGACGGACACCACCGGGCAGACATCCGATCCCACCGGGATGATGGGAGACCTTTTTGGTTCAAGAAGCGCGCACTCCAGGCAGAGCGCGAGACCCCCAACTGGAGGTACGGGAGCTTCAACGACTTCGTCCGTCCCCGCGGTCGATACCAGCTCGAGCACAACGCCATTGAGCGAACTGATCACAACGTTTTCACGCGAGTTGAACGTCGCATCGGATGGAACCGCCCGGATCAACGTCAAAACGGCAAGTCAGACCGACATAACTACCGCGCTCGGCGCTCAGATCGCAACGAAGATCATGAACGGACGAGCGCAAAATTCATCGAGCTGGAACTCGATCGCCGATTTGCTGGGCAATCCACTTTCGAAAATGGACATGCAAACCGTTGGCGATAAGATCATCGTTGCCGATGCTCAATATCGCGAGGGAGTCATCAATATCAATACTGCCCCCGCAGAGGTGCTGGCTACTATTCCTGGAGTGGACGCGACCGTTTACAATGCAATCATCCAGGCTCGCCAGAGCGGGACGGTCTTTACGGGCCTGAATGATCTGTTTCAGCTGAACCTTTCGCGGACGCAATTCGTGGCGCTTGTGGACCACGTCTGCACGAAATCTTCCGTGTACCTCGTGCGGATTCGGGTTCGGATTCCAGGGAGCCAGAAGATTTACGCGGTTCAAGCGCTGATCCAATTGACGCCGCCACAGCAGCAATCGCAGACCGGCGCGAACGGCCAGACGACGACCCCTGCAACAACCGACACGACGACCCTGCAGCCGGCTGTCCTGTATCAGTTTCGCGAGGTGCCGCGCAGGCCCGGTTGGACGAATTGGGCCACTGCGCCAAACTTCTATCAATCGGGAGGAACCGTTGTCACTCCGTAAAGACGGCCGTCAGTCCGGTCACAGCCGTTCCGCAGCCGTTGAGCTTGGGCCTACCGCGGTCAGGGTGGTCGAAGTCGAGATAACGGGCGCGTCCGTGCGCCTGCTAAAGCGTGGAATTGCCCCGCTGCCTGCCGGGTGTTGGGAAGATCTCCCGGCAATGCGAGACCGTGTGGCCCAAGCCATCCGTACGGCGCTTTCCGGCGCCGGAATTACCGCCTCTCACGTCGTTGCTTCCCTGCCCCGCCGGGTGGTCACGTTAAAATATGCAAAGCTGCCTCATGCCGAGCCGGATCAGATTCGCGGAATGGTCCAATACGAAGCGCAGCAGTACATTCCCTTCCCGATCGACGACGTGGTCCTGGATCACGAAATCGTTTCTGACGAAACGGACGAGATGACGACCGTGATGATCGTCGCGGCGCGCCGATCGCTGGTAGAGGAGCTGCTTGCCGCATTCGACTCGATTGGGATCGGCCTCTCGCGTATAACGGTCTCCTCGTTAGGCCTTGCCGAACACGCGCAAGACAATCCAATGCCGGTAGCCTTGTTGGACGTATCGCCTGGATCGATGGACATGGCGGTGGTCTCGGACGGCCGCATGATCTATTCACGGTCCGCCGCGCTCGCCGAGTCCAACGGTTCGGGCGAGATCGATGCCGGAGCGTTCCTGGCGGGAGAGGTGGCGAGATCGCTTGCGGCTTATCAAACCGAACATCGCGGAAAATCCGTAAGCGGCGTCCAGATCGCCTGTCCGCCGGGCGACGCGGCCGCACTGCAGGCGTCGCTGGAAGGCCTGCTCGAAATCCCGGTGACAAAGGTTCACAGCTCCCTACTAGCCGCGGGAGACGTCGAAGCCCTTGCCTACGCGACTTCGATCGGGTTAGCGGCATCCGCTGATGTGGCGGGCAACCGCCTCAACCTCATACCAAGGTCACGGGCAGAGAAGAAGCTCGTCGCAAAGCGCCGCGCGCAGACTGGCGCGGGAATGATCGTCGCGGCCATCGCCGCGCTTGCTGCGATTGTATTCATCTCTCACTCGCTGAGCGAACAACGGCTCGAGAACTCGCGCGCCTTCAAAGAGAACCAGCGCGCGGATACGGCGCAGCAAGCGGTGAACCGAGTCAAGGTTTCGCACGACAAATTGGTAAGGACGTATCAAACGTTGATCGGTGGGCTGGACCGTAAGACGCCCGTCGTGGAGGTCCTTAAATCCGTAAGCGACTCTGTACCGAATAACGGCGGAATCCACCTGACTCAGTTGAGTGTAGAGAGAACCGGTACGATCTCTCTCCACGGCAACGCAAAGAATGAAACCGCCGCGACGGATCTTGTTCTCGCGCTGCAAGGGGCGGGACCGTTCACCGAAGTACGCTTGGGCTATCTGGGCGACGCGCAGACGGAAGTGACCGGCCCTGGAGCGCCCGGAGCGGCCGCTGCGCCAAAGGCGAAGCCGGGAGAGAACATGACTTTCATCGTGACTTGCAAAATGCGCCAGACGGAAGTTCCTCAAATTGCGTTGGCTGGTGGACCCTCCTCTGGGACGAACCCCGGCAATGCAAGCAAGCGGCCAATCCTGAAAGATGAAGCGGCATTGGACCAACGCGCGGGGGCTAAACCATGAACAGCTTATGGGCTGCGCGTAAGCCGCGCGAACGGTTTCTCATCGTAATATGCGTATTGGCGGTCGTCGTGGGCGTTCCGATGTTGCTGATTCCGCCTTCCGGCGGTAATCGCAAGTTACTATCCGCCTCCGCGGCCCGTCAAAGATATAAGAAGCTAGTGGATGAAAAGGCGCAGTTGGACCGGACGATGGATCGCATCAAGCCGGCGATCTCCCGAATGGCCTATACCGAAAGACCGGAAGAGCTCGTGCCGAAGGTCATCCGGCAGCTCCAGGGATATGCAAAAGACTCTGGAGTCCATCTGCGCGAGATCAAACCGCTCAGAGCGCGCAAAGTTGGGACATTGATGAAGGTTCCGATGACAGTCCGCTTCAGCACGGCTGAATTCGGAAAATCCGCGACGGCATTCTTGTACAGAGCGGAAGATCCGGCCGGGAAGCTCGTCGTGGAAAAGCTGAACGTTTCCACCGCCGACCAGAAGACTCATACCGTCGATATCGAGGCACAGGTCGCACTCTATACGGAGGCGACGGGGGCGCCGGGTGAAGCGGCGCTTTAACACGAACATTTGGGCGGCCGAGGATTGGCTGCAAAACTCGAATTGCCTGGATACCTAAATCCATCCGGGCTGACTACAACGAAGGATAACTCAATGAGCAGATCACAAAGACGACTCGTACCGCTAGTCATCATTGGCGCCATTGCGATTGGGGCAATCGTTTTCGCTCAAACCAGCCACAAGACGTCTGTTAGCCCGAGCGTATTGGTCAACACGGAGCGAAAACCCGCGCCACTCGTTGTCGTTTCCGCCGATTCGGTCACCCGGAAGCCGCTCGCGTTTTACACGCAAGGCGTCAGAAGCGACCTTTTCATCACTCCTGAGGTTCCAAAGCCGGATCTCAAAAAGGAGACCGGGAAGAAGGCGATCGTGCTGCTTCCTGCCGCGCCCACGATAATCGATCCGTTCGCGGACTTTGCCTATTCGGGCACGGTTGGAATGGGAGGCCAGCTTGTGGCGCTCGTCGAGAACATCAAGACTCGTGAGGGCCAATACCTGAAGGAGGGCGATGCTTTCCTCGGCGGAAAAGTCTCGCAGATATCCGACCGGATGGTAACTGTTACCACCCCGACCGGGCCAAAGATGATGGCGAAATCGGACGACTACAAACTCGCACCATTGGATAAGAATGCCGCCTACATGCAGGCCGGCCAACAGGCTCCGCCCGCACAGCCCGGACAGCCGGGCGCTCCCCAGCCAGCGGGTGTGGATGCGAATGGCGTCCCGGCTGGAATGCCGCCAGGCATGGCGCAGCGCTTCCAGAACATGACGGATGAACAACGCCAGCAGATGCGGCAGCGGTTTATGAACCGCCAGTTTAACGGCGGTGGCCGGCGCGGCGGCAGAGGCGGATTCGGAGGCGGAGGCGGATTCGGGGGAGGTGGCGGTGGAGGCAATTTCAACTACGGCGGTATGTAGGCCAGGCTCCCGAAATGACATTCGAGAGGATAGCTTTAAAAATCATGTTAACAACGAGGACAGGCTATAAGCCGGCGCTCGGCAGCATACTGGCAGTCATGCTTGCTTTGGGCGCTCCGGCGACAGCACGAGCGCAAGAAAAGCCGCCGGCTCCGCCACCTACGGAAAAAGCTGCCCAGGGAGCTGCCCAAACCGATCACTCGAAGGCCGGACGCCAACGGCGCAACTCGCGGAACCGCAGCACACAGCCCGCTCAGCAGGGCGCGACTTTGCACGTCATCCCGGTATCGCAGGCTCCGGGCTCTTTGGCCGTGCCATCCGGACAGGCCGTCAAGCTCGGACCTGACGGCAAACCGCTGCCAGCCGGGCCCGACGGTAAGCCGCTTGTGGTTGGGCCGGATGGCAAATCAGCCTTCCCAGGACCCGGAGGACCCCCGCCCGGAGGAACAGGATCTTCAATCTTCAACTCACTTGGAGGCGGCCGGCGATCCTTCGATGGCTCCCCGTCCGGAGGCGGCGGATTGGTGTCGATGGATTTCCGCGGGTCGGACATCAACAACGTCCTGGAATTCTTCTCGATGGCGGCCGGATGGCAGATCATTCCCGATCCCACGCTCTCGGGACCCGTGACAATCATCAGTCCGAAGCAGTTGACCATCGACCAGGCTTTTCAGGTCCTTCAATCCGTCCTCCAGATCCGCGGATTCAGCGGCCAATTGGAGACCCATGGCTCGACCCAGATTCTTAAGATCGTTGGGCTGGATCGCGCTGTTGCGGGCGGCGCGAAAGATCTGTTTGCGCAAAAGCTCGACGAGAACGGAAAACCGCTGCCTCCGGACCAGCAGCCGAAACCTAATCCTGATACGTTAAGGAACCAGGTCATTACACAGGTGTTTCCGATCGAGAATGTGGATGCCGGGACGCTTTCGCGCGAGCTTACCCCTCTTATCAACAAAGGCGCGAGCATTATCGGCAGCGCGGGCACGAATGCCCTCATCGTGACCGACACCGCCATGAACGTGCAGCGCGTCGGTGAGCTGATCCAGGTTCTGGACAAGGCAGCCAGCAATAATGAAATCAAACGGTTCGCTTTGACCCACGCCGATGCGACCGAAGTTGCCAATGCTATAAATACCCTGTTCCGGCAGCTCTACTCCAGGGGACGGGGCGGGAACCCAAACCAGCAAGGCCAGCCTAACCAGGGTGGCGGAGCAGTCCAATTCCAACCGGGAGGCGGACAGCCGGGACAACCGGGACAGCCGGGAGGCGTGGGCGACCCGCAGCGCGCGGCAATCGTAGCGGTTGCCGACACCCGTTCCAACTCGGTGCTCGTCGTGGCATCTAAAGATAACCTCGTGCGGGTGGAAGCTCTTATCAAAGACCTCGACGATCCGGAAGCAACCGCCTTAAGTACCTACATACGCAAGATGCAATACGCCGACGCCCTCGACGTTGCAGACACGATCAACAGCATGCTCTCCGGCACCGTACCCGGACGCAGCAATAACCAGGGGGCCTCGTTCCAGCAGCGCGTGTTCGGCGGAGGTGGTTTTGGGGGATTCGGCGGTGGCGGCGGACAGTCGACTGCCGGAAGCGTGCAAAGTACCGACCCATTTGCAAAGGTCGTGGGAAACGCTCGCACGAACTCCCTCCTGATCACTGCCACAAAGGAAAAGATGGATAGGATCGACGAGCTGATCAAGGATCTCGACGTTCCGGTTACCGTGGAGACCACTACCTTCGTCGTTCCTCTCAAGAACGTGCAAGCGCAGGATCTTGCCTACACCCTCGGCCAGGCGTTTGGAACCTCGCAGAACAGTAATAATCCGTTCGGCGGAGGGGGTTTTGGCAACATCTTCGGTTTTGGCGGCAACAACCGCAATTCGAACGGTCTGAACCAACGCCAACCGATCCAGCGCCGCCAGGGCCAGTCGAGCAGATCCGTCCCGATTGGCTCGCAATCTCGTGCGATTGCTCCGCAAAACGGCGCCGCGATGGACCAAAACGGATACCATGGAACCATGACGCCGGGAGGATTCGTGCCTGATGCACAGACAGCTTCACAAGACTCAGACATAACCCGCGGACAGTTCTTCTTCGGAGGACGAGGAGGGTTTGGGGGCGGCGGTCAGATGAATACGCCTCAGTTCGGCCGCGGCGCTGGCGGCAGCTATGTCAATCTGCTCCAGCTCCGGCAGAACGTCGGGGTTGTGCCGGATATCAACAGCAACGCCCTCGTCATTACCACGACGCCAGACAACATGCGGGCGATTCAACAGATCATCGACTCGCTGGACATCATTCCGCGGCAGGTTATGATCGAGGTGATCATCGCCGAAGCCAGCCTGGATGCGACCCAAAAGCTCGGCTTCCAGTTCGATGTCAAGGGTGTCGGCAAGCTCCTGGGCACTGCGATAACGCACGGCGGAGCATCGAACTTTGCGCTCGGAGCCGGCGCCACGGTCGCGCAGAACATCGCAGGCCCCCTCAACCCGGGCGGGCAATACGGCGTACAGGCATTGAATGGCAATTTCAACGGGCTCTTGCAGGCTTTAGCTACCGACAACCGGGTCCACATCCTGTCGACTCCGAAGATATTCACATCCAACAACCAGCAAGCCGAAATCGACGTAACCCAGAATATCCCCATCGTGGCCCAAAATGCCGGATTCGGTTTTGGGACGTCTAACAGCGTGACCTTCTTGCCCGTTGGAATCACGGTGAATGTCACACCGCGGATCACCAAAGATGGACTGGTGACGATGGATATCGTCGCCTCAGACACTGAGCTGCTTGGGTTCGACACCTTGCAGACCGGAACAGACGCCAACGGCAGACCGATCTTTTCCACCGCTCCGCGGACGTCTGACCGAACCACCGATACTTCTGTGAGCGCGAAGGACGGCGAGATCATTGCCCTGGGCGGCCTGATGAGGGACAACAAAACGGTCGATACCAATAAAGTCCCCTTGTTGGGCGACATACCCATCCTTGGCGCCCTGTTCCGTTCACGCACCATTACAAAGTCTAAGACCGAGCTAATGATCTTCCTGGTTCCGCACGTCGTGGATAGTGAAGCGCAAAACCGGAAGTTGGTTCAGGAACAGGCAAAGAAGATCATGAAGGACGTTCCCGAGCTTACAAAAGAGTTTCCGAACCTGAAGCCGAAGAATGGGGAAGGAGCCGGAGAACCCGGTAAGCCAGACGCGGGAGCAAAGCCGAATGAAGGCGAGAATAAGAGCGCCAAGCCGGCCGATGCCAGCAAGCCCAAGCAGATTGAACCCGATCGCTCGAAGGCTCCCGACCCGGATAATCCCAAACCAAGCAAATCGTAAAATTGGAGTAATGGAGTAATGGAGAATTGGAGTGGTGGGTTGAATGCAGTTTGATTACAAAACCCAGTTCTCCAATACTCCAATACTCCAATACTCCAATACTCCATGAATCCAAAAGCCCCGCTCCGTCGGATAAATCCGTTCGGCGCGGGGCTTTCAAAGCCTCAGAGTCGGGCGCGCTTTTTAGAGTCGTGT
>JBGPOG010000008.1:0-21285 GCA_041487935.1 Chthonomonadia bacterium
CCGGCTTGCCATCCGCCCTGAAGGCACTGAGGAAAGCAATCGGACGGAGCAATTATCGAGCGCGCAATGGCGCTCATCCAATTGGAGCGAACGCCGTGTTTTGGGTCCGGGTTGTGCGGCGAAACGGGGACGGCACCGTGGAAGTTCAGAACATTACGGATGGAGCAAAGCGCGAAATCAATGGGGGACAGCATACGCTGGAACCGGATCTGCTATACCCGTTACTTCGTGGCCGCGAGATACGCAAATGGCGGGTCATGGCTGACAAGGATTGCAAATTCCTGGTTACACATTTCCCTTCCGATCGGCTAAAGCCAATTCCCGAGGACGTGTTGAAATCCCAATATCCGTTGACTTTTGCATATCTCTCGAAGTATGAATCCGTACTCCGCCAGCGCAAATCCCGACAAATCCGCCGGCTGATGGAAATGGCTCCGTATGCGCTGTACGCTATTGGCGATTATACGTTCGCGCCATACAAGGTCGCGTGGCGCGAGATAGCGGGTGAATTCTCTTGTTGTGTTGTCGAAAGCGATGAGGTCAAGTGCGTCGTGCCTGATCACAAGCTCGTTTTCGTTCCCTGTGAGGTTCGGGAAGACGCCCATTTCGTTTGCGCCCTACTGAATTCGTGCGCTGCCAGGCTTGTAGTACAATCGTACAGCATAGGCACTCAATATGGCCCAAATGTCATGGAACGGGTGCGCATCCCGAATTATGATTCACGTAACTCAACTCATCTCCGCTTGTCGGAGCTATCAAAGACAGCACACGAGATCGCGGCTGGGAAGGAGTCGATAGTTGACCTCGCGGAGGTTGAGCGAGAAATCGACGAGTGCGCCGCGAAGGTTTGGGGATTGACCGAGGAAGAGCTGGAGGCCATTCGTAGTAGCTTGGAAGACTGACCAGGTGACGAGTTACGAAAGTTAAAGGCCGATTACGACGACGAGTACGAGTACGACGACGATTCCCGAGTACCTTATGACCCAACCACTCAACCATTCATCAACCCGAAACCACAAATCGCGCCGAGAACTGCGAATGGGGCTGGCGTTCATTTCCCCATGGCTGGTGGGATTCTTGGCGCTGACTCTTTATCCGATCCTGTCCTCGCTCTACTACAGCTTCTGCGAATACACGGTCCTCAGGCCGCCTCATTGGGTAGGCGTGCGAAACTACGTAGAGCTGTTCTCCGATCGCGACTACTTTATCCCGTCGCTGTATAACACTGCATTCATGTTTATCGAGCTTCCGATTGCGACCGTACTGTCGGTGGCGATCGCTCTGCTGCTTAACCAGAAGATCCGCGGGATGGCGATCTTCCGAACATTATATTACTTGCCATCCGTCGTGCCAACGGTCGCGAGCGCCGTGCTCTGGCTCTGGCTGCTCAACCCTGAGTACGGGCTGGTGAACAAGACCCTGCAGGTCTTTCACCTGCCGACCTCCGAGTGGCTTCAGAGCCCGATCTGGGCGAAGCCGGCGTTCATTATTTACGATCTCTGGTCGATTGGCGGCGGGATCGTGATCTATCTTGCGGCCCTTCAGGGCGTGCCGCAGTCACTTTACGAAGCCGCCGAAATAGATGGCGCAAGCGCCTGGCGCCGTACCTGGCACATCACCATCCCAGCAATCTCCCCGGTGATCTTCTTCAACCTGATCCTCGGCTTAATCGGCACATTCCAGTATTTTACTCAGACCTATGTGATGACCGGAAACCAGGCCGGAACGCCGCCGGGCGGGCCGGCTAATTCGACGCTGTTTTACGCGCTCTATCTCTACCAGAACGCCATGAATTACTTTCGAATGGGATACGGCTGCGCGATGGGGTGGGTGCTGTTCCTGATCACGCTCGTCGCGACCTTGATCGTCTTCAAATCGTCGGCGAGGTGGGTGTACTACGAGGGAGAGGCGAAGTAGCCGCACATCGTACTCGGCTGTCGCGAAAGTCCGATGACGAAAACGAGTACGAGTACGAGTACGATTCTGGGAGGACCGAATGCCTTCTAAAGTCTGCGTAATCGGCCTGGACTGCGCGCCGCCGGAACTCATCTTCGATCGATGGCGGAACGAGCTTCCGAATTTAAGCCGTCTGATGGATTCCGGCATCTACGGTCCGCTGGAGAGCACCATCCCACCGATTACCGTGCCGGCATGGATGTGCATGATGACCGGGAAGGATCCCGGGACGCTGGGAGTCTACGGCTTTCGGAACCGCAAAGACCATTCCTACGACGGACTGGCCTTCGCGAACAGCAGGATGGTTCGCGAGGAGACCGTCTGGGACATCCTGGCAAAGCACGGCAAGCGGAGCATCCTCATCGGCGTTCCTCTGACCTACCCGCCCCGTCCCATTGGCGGTTTGATGGTTTGCGATTTTCTTGCGCCGGACACGTCCGTCGAGTACACCTATCCGCCGGAGCTTGCAAAAGAAATCGCGCAAGTTGTCGGCGAATACATCATCGACGTGAGGGATTTCCGCACGCTGGACAAAGACCGGCTGCTCGAACAGATCTATAAGATGACCGAACGCAGGTTCCAGCTTGCCCGGCACCTGGCCACCTCGAAGCCGTGGGATTTCTTCATGATGGTGGAGATGGGGCCGGACCGAATCCACCACGGATTCTGGCGATACTTCGATGGTGGGCATCCGCTGTACGAGAAGGGGAATCCATTTGAGAACGCAATCCACGACTATTACGTCCGGCTGGACCAGCATATCGGCGAACTGCTCGATGCGCTCGACCGGCATACACTCGTGTTGGTCGTCTCGGATCATGGCGCGAAGCGGATGGATGGGGGCATCTGCTTCAACGAGTGGCTGATCCGGGAGGGATACCTCGTGCTGAAGGAGCCTGCTGCAGAGATAACAAAGTTCTCGCCTGAGTTGGTGGATTGGGAGCGGACCCGGGCCTGGGCGGATGGCGGTTATTACGGGCGGCTCTTCATAAATGTTCGCGGACGCGAACCACACGGCACAGTTACATCAAACGAATACGAACTTGTCCGGGATGAGCTTACCGCCAAACTCGAATCGCTTGGCGATGAGCATGGGCGGGCTATCGGCACCAAAGTATTCCGGCCACAGGAGGTGTATCGATCCTGCAATAACGTTCCACCGGACCTGATCGTCTATTTCGGAGATCTAAACTGGCGATCGGTTGGCAGCGTCGGTCACGATTCCGTATGGATTCACGAAAACGACACGGGACCGGACGACGCAAACCACGCGCAGTTTGGAATTGCGATTATTTCGACAATGGACGATGGACGATGGACGATGGAACCGGCGCCACAGACGTTGTCCGTCACATCTCAGACATCGTCCACCGTCCATCCTCCATTGTCAAGCGGAACACGTCGCGATGGCTTGTCGATCTACGACATTGCGCCGACGATTCTGCGCGCATTCGGCATCGAGCCGCCATCCGGCATGGGGCGGCAGGCGATTGCTATGACTCCCTGTGAAGCTGTGTATACGGCCGAGGAGGAGGCGGAGATGGCGCGCCGTTTGGAAGATCTGGGGTATTTGTAGTATTCAGGCTTGTGCTACGCGCCGGCCGTTGGGTACGTGATGGCTGGCCATCGCCGATTAACCGGGCTCGTCGCGCTTCCGGTTCTCTTCGGCCAGCTCCTTTCGGTATTGACCCAGTTGATCTGCGGCTTGCGCCGAATCGCTGTCTTTCCCTAGCTCCTTCAAGACATTGCTCCGTTGGTTCAGCGCCCAGTCGTAGCGCTGCGTCACCTTCTTCCACACGTCTTCGCGGACCTGGTTTCGCGCATCGTGGCGCCTGGCCCAGAATTCCCCTAGGATTGTGCAGCCGGTTTCGAGGTCTTTTAGGGCTTCTTTACCGCGATTTGCCATCAGCGCGTCTTCAGCCAGCCCGCAATAGGCCATTGCATATTCCCACGGTATCAGTTCCGGTAACGCCCGGAGCCGGCCTCTAGGAGAATTGTAGTCCCTGGCCAGCTCCCGATATATCTTGAGCGCATCCTCTTGCCGGCCTGTGGCGCGATATGCATCCGCAAGCGCCAACAGATTGGGGAGAAAGTGTGGGTCGACTTTGAGGGCTTGCTCGAATTGCAGGGCAGCCTTAGCAACATCACCTTGCTCGACCAAGAACTTTCCATAGCGATAAAATGTCTTGCCGATGGGCGCGACTTCGGTAGCATGGCGGTAGTCTTGCGCCGCTTGGTCGAATTGGCCGGAATGCGCCTCGACTTCTGCACGGCCCAGCCAATAATCGGGATTCGTTCCGTTATAACGGATCGCCTGTGCCCAGGAATCCAACGAACCGGGTGCATCGTGCTGCACGAAAGCGGACTCGAACGCCTCTTGGGCAGCGTGGCGGCCTAGCGATGCCCGGACGCCCCATACCCCGAGGAATGCGAAGACTGAAACTGCGACCGCTCTGACGGCAATTCCGTTAATAAATGGCCATGTCTTCGACGATGCCTCGGATATCGCCGATTCTCCGTTAGGGGCCAACGCAAGGGAACTGCCCGCGAGGACTGCGAACTCGCAGGCATTAGCGCCCACGTAGAGGTCTGAGTCGAATATATTTCGCGTGATTGCTCCAAGCAGGGCCGCGACAACTCCGGCAAGTAATAGTCTACGATCGAATGCAAGCGCCGCTGCATTCTCGGGCTCCGGGATTTGGGGGGCCTTGGAGCGGCGGCGTCTACGTCCCGGCTGGTGAGATGTGACTTCCGGCAGAGCGGTCGCGTGGGCTTCGATTGCTTGAGCATCACCGTACGGAGTGCGCCAGACACTGCGGATGCCTGTGAGGACAACTCCGATGATGCCTCCTGCGAAGAACACGAGACCTACGAAACCGGTCTCGGCGGCAAGCTGAAGATAGCTGTTGTGGGCGTGCTCGGTGAATCCGGCTTCCGCGAAGGGGGCGTAAGCGGTTGGGAACGAGCCGATGCCGGCGCCCAGGATCGGATGTGCCGCAGCCATATGTAACGTTCCGCGCCAGGTTAGAGTGCGGAATTGGCCGGAGTAGGCTTCCGCGCTGCCGCTTTTCAATCTTGTTAGAAGGGGCCTTGCCCCAATGACGATTGCCAGCAGCGCAAGCACCGCAAGGATCATAGCCCGTTTTCGGGATGATCCGCGCAGAGCGCCGGCTCTCCACCCCAAGACGCCGAATGTGGCCATGGCGCACACGAGCGCGACGAGCGCGAAACGCGAGCCGGTGAGCAGAAGGCAGGCGCCATCCAGAAGAAGCGCCAGACCCGCAAACCCGGCAAACAGGCGCTCTCTTGCCGCAAGAAACACACCTAATCCGAGCGGAATAGACATCACCAGGTATCCGGCGAGGAAATTCGGCATGGTAAACGTGGAGAAAACCCGCCAGGAAGTGTCGCCTTTTCGCGCATTTACAACGTATTCGCTCAAGCCCATCGCGCTGACGATTGCCGCGCCTGCCACGGCGGCCAGAGCGATGCCCCAAATCGCTCCGGGAATCCGCCCGCTCCGAGCGACCGCAAACCCTAACGCGACGGCGGAGACCAGTATTGCAAGCGTATTGATGCTGGTCGATAGCTCATTGGATCTCACTATCGAGAGGCTAGCCCAAAATACGAGCGCAACAATGGCCGCGGACCACCATTGCGGCTTACCTCGATCCATCTTAGGCCACCAGGCGGCAATAAGCGCCCCGCCGGACAGCGTTGCGGCGACCGGCATTCCGTAAGGCAGCAACGTGGCCCCATTACCTGGCAGAAGAGGCAAGCGGTCGTAGAGTGAACCGCCCCAGAGGGAGGCAACCAAAATGGCTGCCCCGCATAGAGCAGCAGTCACCTTCTGTGAAACCTGAATGGCGGGTTGCCGGCGCGTCAATTTCGCCTCAGCCCTCTAAGCTCTCGTTTGAGGTTGCGCCAGCGGTAGCGGACAAGCTGTCCCGACGCGCGCGCGATGAGGCCTGGAATTATCAGGGGCCGGAGGAAGAAGGAGGTTCGGCCGGCATAGTGCTTCTTGTAGAATCGATACATGCTGGTGTGGAAATACCAGGTTGCCCTTGTGGGCACCTTGTCGCTGCTCCGGCCGATAATGTGGTAGATCACCGCATCCGGAAAATAGAAGACCTGTTGACCTATCTCGTGGACGCGATAACAGAGATCTACGTCCTCGCAGTACATATAGAATCCTTCGTCGAACCCTCCTGTTTGAACGAGCGTTTCACGCCGGATCATCAATGCCGCGCCAGAGATCCAGTCCACGATGCGCGGAGCGGTGTGGTCCCAGTCGGTCATGAGATAGTCGCTTGTAAAGCGGTTCTTCGGGAATAGCCGCCCGAGAGGCGTGTTCCGAAAGAATCCCGCACCCAAATTCGGGAATCGGCGACAGGAGTACTGGAGACTTCCATCCGGGTTCAACAGCTTTGGACCAAAGATGCCGGCTTCCGGATGTGCGTCGGCGAATTCGACGAGAGAATCCAGCGCGCACGCCGTGACGATCGTGTCGGCATTTAAGAACAGGATAAAGCGGCCCGGGTTCTCCGGAACGGCTCGGTTATTGCCGGCACAGAATCCCAGGTTCGTCGAATGAGCCACGAGCCGGACCTGCGGGAATTCATCGGTAACCATCTCCCGGCTCCCATCCTCGGATGCATTATCCGCCACGATGACGTCGATCGATATCTTCCGTGGATGCCGGAAAATCGAATTCAGGCAGTTTCGCAGGTCATCGCGAGTATTCCAATTTATGATGATGACGGTGAGATCGGTCATTTGAAACCATACGGGCACGTCTTGTGAAACCGCAGATTAACGCAGATACACGCAGATCAATTGGCTGTCATAGAATGGGGGCGCTGGTACGGATCCCAATTCTATCAACCGTCAGTAAAGTTGGAGTCTGCGTTTATCTGCGTTTATCTGCGTTCATTTGCGGCTTATTGTTTCCTACGTCTCGCGGTCCAGGCAGCGTGGAGCCAGCTTGCTGCGGCGGTAATCCAGTAAATTGGCGCGAACGCCAGAGACCGGTAGTGCTTCCGGTAGAAGTCAAGGAGGCCACGGCGAGATTCCCAGGCCATCTTCGCGCTCACTTGTTGCGTGCTCCCGCCGCCGAAATGGGTGATAGCGATCTCCGGCGAATACAGGATCTTCCAGCCGGCCTTGCGCGCGCGGTAGCACCAGTCTACCTCGTTGAAGAAGATCGGAAACTGCTCGTCCAACAGCCCGACTTCGTCAAACGCCCGCCGCGGCATCAGCAGGAACGTCCCCATTGGCTGGTCGACTTCAGCTTCGCTCCCGTAGTCGAACCAGCCCATCCGGTAAGACGCGAAGAACACGCTGCGAGGGAAAACACGGCTCAATCCGGTCGCTTCGCACAGCACTGCCCAGGGCGTAGGATATCCGCGAACCGAGCGCTGGACTGAGCCATCCGGGCTAATGAGCTTCGCCCCCAACGCTCCAACATCCGACCGTCGCTCCAGGATCGACACCGCCCGATCGAGGCCGTCCGGCGGCACGATTACGTCCGGGTTCAGCAGCAGGACGTACTTTCCTTTACTTGCCCCAATACCCTGGTTGTTCCCGCGAGCATAGCCGTAATTCTCCTGGTTTGCCAGCAAGTTCACTTGTGGAAAAGCCGCATCGACTGCGGCAGCACTGCTGTCGGACGAATCGTTGTCGGCGACGACGACCTCAAAAGTCACGTGCGGCGGAGCTTCATAGATCGACCTCAACGCGCCGAGCAGATATTCGCGGGTGTTCCAGTTTACGATGACAATGGATAGGATCACAGGGTAACCGGGTAACTGGGTAATTGGGACACCGGTCTCCTGAGAGCCGTTATCTGCATGTTTGCTCATTGGAGGAAGGTCAGGAGCTCGGCGATTTCGCGTACAAGTAGGTCAGGCTGTGCAGGATCGAAAAAGCCTGGCTCGCGGCGGCGGCTTATTCCGATGGTGCGCATTCCGGCGTTGCGCCCCGCCAGGACGTCCATCCAATGATCGCCAATTATCAAACAGCGGAGTGTTGAATGTTGAGTGTCGAGTGTTGGGTTGCCGGGTTGTCCGAGCAGGGAGAGCGCGGTCGCGAGATGTAGGGGATCGGGCTTGGTTCGAGCGACGTCGTCGCGCGTCACAAGGGCATCATGCGAGATCCCGGCAAAGCGGACGAGCTGCCGAGAAACCGTTGCGCAGTTTCGGGTAACGATTCCCACACGGATTCCGCGGTGGCGGAGCGCGTCAATGAGCTCGCGGGCGCCCGCAATCGCGACAGGGTTCGCACATTGCTCGATCTCGATCTTTTCCAGGATCGCGAACGCCTCCGTGCGCAGTCGGACGCTGTCATCTGTCCTGCCCAGATCGATCAATGACGTTCTCGCACTTTCGACCACGGCAAGAATGTCGCATTCAACAAAGAATTCGGATGGCACGTCGTAGGCCGCCGCGAGCTGAAGCATCTCGCGCTTCATCAGCGGGAAGTCGATGTGCGTCTCGACGAGGGTGCCGTCAAGGTCGAAAAGGACTGCTTCGATGCCGAGAAAGGGGTTTTCCACGCGCCCATTATAGCACAGGGGCGGAGTGAGTGGTGAGTGGTTCGCGCCCGTACTCGTCGTACTCGACGTCGGAATTCGAAATCCGAGTACGAGTACGAGTACGAGTACGAGTGCGATTTGATATTATCAGAACAGCCCAAGAACCGGCTTCGCTTTAACCAATTCGCGCGGCTGATTGAGGTGGTTATAAACGATCGTGTCCGGCGGGATGCCCAGCGAGTGATAGACGGTCGCCAGGACCTCTGTCGGGTGGACGGGGTTCTCAACCGGCGAGCTGGCGGTGGCGTCTGACTTCCCATAGATGCGCCCGCCCTGCACGCCCGCGCCGGCGATCATGGCTGTGTAGCAGTAGGGCCAGTGGTCGCGGCCATCAGGGGCGTTGCCGTTCCCGGAGGTGCTGACGCCCAGGCGTGGCGAGCGGCCAAACTCCCCGATGGCCACCACGATGGTATCTTTGAGCAATCCGCGCTGGGTAAGGTCTTCCAGAAGGGCCGAGAGCGCGCTGTCGAGCTTCGGACAGTGCAAGTTCTTGAGCGGGCCGAAGTTGGCGGCGTGGGTGTCCCATGCGGTCTTAAGCGGATCCCCGTTGGCGACGGACGGCCAGTTTACCTGGACTACGCGGGTTCCGGCCTCGATGAGCCGGCGGGCAATGAGCACGGACTGACCAAATGTATGCCGGCCATACCGGTCGCGGACTTTGGCAGGCT
Organism: Chthonomonadia bacterium; assembly: GCA_041487935.1. Classification (GTDB taxonomy): domain Bacteria; phylum Armatimonadota; class Chthonomonadetes; order Chthonomonadales; family CAJBBX01; genus JBGPOG01. The sequence goes on from JBGPOG010000008.1 coordinate 9,217, forward strand.
CCTTGTTAAGGTCGAACGCCTCCCTTGCCTTGCCGGAGAGGATCAACTCGAATGCTTTGGCGTTGTATTCGTCGAGGGCGTACGGCTTGACCGCCTTCTCAAGCTCTGGCATTCCCTCTTCGAGCATCTGGCGGATCGCAGCGCGGCGCTGCATTCTGGTTTTGCCGATCTCCACGCGAAGAGTCAGGTCGTCGATCTTCAGCTTGTCCATCTTGGTCTGGTCGGTGTCGTCGCCGGTGGGATAGGCGTAGTACGGGTCGTACGCTTTGCCAAGGAAGCCGGCTGTTCCGGCCTTCCCGATAATGTTGCTCTCTTGCAGCGGCCGTGGAAGCATCACGAACGGAAGCATCGGCTCCTTCATCGGCTTGATTCGAACGACTTGCGAGCCGAAGTTGGGAAAATCGTTGGGAGCGGGCGGCTCGAGTTGACCCGAGGGTGACACCTTGTCCGCCTGCTCGCCGGTCAGCATCTGATACATCGCGGCGGTGTGATTGTATAAGCCATTCGGCGTGTAGCTGACCGAGCGGATCAACGTACACTTATCCATCTGCTGCGCCAGGAGCGGCATGGTTTCGGAAAGCCAGATTCCGGGCACGTTGGTTTTGATGGGCTTGAATTCGCCGCGCACGTTGGCGGGTGCGTCGGGTTTCGGATCCCAGATGTCGATGTGGCTGGGACCTCCCTGGAGGTAGATCATGATGACCGATTTCGCCCGGCCAAATCCGGCGACCCCGCCCTGCGCAGGGGAGGCCTTCACGCGGTCTTCCAACGCCAGGAGCTCGGTTAGGGTAAGCCCCGCAAGCATCGACGCGCCGCCGATGCGCATGAATTCTCGGCGAGTCACGCCGTCACAGTCGATCGATTGATTGCCAGGAATGGATAACATGATAACCCCTCCTTTGGAGGTTAGGCTTGCTTCTCGAATAGATCGTTCACAGGCATCGTCCAGCCGGGAACCGCCGGTTCGGCGTCAGCAGGGTCTCCCAGACGGAAGATTGCCGGATGTGTAGAATTATACAGCGTGTGTTTCCTAACGATGTTGTCGCTGTCAAGATCGACGTCCCAGACGACCTTCGTTCCAGCCTCGAAGTAGTCCGCCCGCTTGTCCGCCATGTCACGCTCGGCCTTGGGGCCGTAGTCGACTTTGCTGCGAACCTCTACTGCGAACAAGGGCGCGCCGTTGAAGAATTTCATTCCGGGATTTGGTCCTTCGGTATAGGCTGCGTCGGGACTGAAGGATTTTCGGTGTGGTAGGTTTACGACAAACGCCTGATTGCTCCCAAGAGCAAATCCATATTCCTTGCTCCGCACGTAATCCCTTAGAGCCAAAGTGACTTCCAGCGCAGCGCACCCATCTGCAAATCCTGCCGGCGTTAAACGCACAATCTCCCCGTTGACGAGCTCGGCTTTCTCTTTTACTCGGTAAAGGTCTTCAATTGTCGAGGGTGCTTTGGTGATCATCTTATTAAATCTCAGGAACGGTCAATTCGATTTCGAATCAAATCGATCGATCCGCTGCCACGTCTCCACAAAGATTCCTCGGACTGCCGAAAGGTCCGTATCACTTAGGTGGGAACCGAGCTCCTTGAGGAGTCGTTTCGTATCAGGCCGGTATTCGTGCATTAGTGTCGCAATGTCATTCTCATAGAGGCCGACCCGCGCGAAATTCCCCAGGCGGTACAGCGACGGGAGCGCATATAACTTGAGCAACAATAAACCTTCTACCGTCGCGCACGGAATCTCCCGCTCCACAAAACGCCGGTTTGTTGCTTATTGCCGCCGTACCTTCTCGAAAAGCCGGTTGCGGGTGAGCAGTATGTCAATTTGCAGAGCGTCGAACTGCCCGCGCGCGAAGTCCTTGTCCTGGCTGGTGACCTCAATCTCCGGCAAGCTCTTTAGATCTGGGAGCGCCATGATCAGATCGATAACTTCGGTATTGCGGCCCTCAACATATTGGAGCAATGGGATTCCGCCAACCAGCAAGTATTCTATTCGCCGCTCTTCCAAGAGCTCAAAAAGACGAGCTACCGATTCCAACAGCGAATCGCTATTCACAGCCTCCCGGCTTCCGTTGTTGAATTTGAAGACGATGGCATTTCGTATTACGTTGCCGATATGAACGCTTGGATGGCCGATTACGACAGACATTTCAGTTCAAGTGCTTCTTTCAACGCGGAACGGATATTCAAGAGAAGTTCGTCACGCGTGCGGCCCTGCGCGTTGACGCCTGAAAGCTCTTCGATCCACCCGATCCACCAAGTTCCATCCCGCTCGACGATCGCCTTGTAACCTGGTTCCATATCGCTTACCGGTTGGCCTATCTATTAAACAAGAAACCCGGGCTGTTGATCAATGCCCACAATAGGTCCTGCGCCGCGGCCGTCTGGAGTTGGATCTTGGCTTCCTCCGGAGTCAAGTCAATATCGCCTTTGTCTGCTTCCTGGGCAAGGACTTCATCGATCCGTTTCGGTGAGACGTCGAAGAACTTTAGCGACCTCTTCATTTCCGGTTCGCTCGGCGGACGGCACCAGGCGGCCAGATACATCTCCTCGACGACCTTACGATTGTCCGGATGGGTTTTCATTAGCTTCGCGATGCGTCCGTTCGGGTCAGCCACTGTGTCATTGGTCATGGGACTGTTAATCATGCTCAACGCCTGTCCCAAACTCACGGCGCTGCTGCGCTCGCACTCACAGGGCGATTCGCGCGGCGGGCGGCCGAAGAGATCGAGAAAGCCGCCGGCGGCGACCGTGCTGTCCGGTAGTTGTACCGCCCGGAAGCCGGCGGGCACGCCCGGATACCTCTGGACGCTTCCGGTGGTGCGGCCGATCGCGTCGACTATCTGCTCCGCCAAAAGCCGTCGCGGCTGGGCGTGGGAGAAGTTGATCGAATCGTCAGCATTCCACCTGTTCGGCTTGAGGCTGGACTGGTAAACCCGCGAATTGCAGATCGTGCGGAAGACGTATTTCACGTCGAATCCGTGCTTGATAAAGTCAGCCGTCAGCGCGTCCAGCAGGGGGCCGTTGCTCGGAGGATTGCTGGAGCGAATGTCGTCCACCGGGTCGATGATTCCGCGGCCCAGCAGGTAGCTCCAAATCCGGTTGACGTAGGATTTGGCAAAGTAGGGATTATTGGGCGATACCAGCCAATCCGCCAGGACTTCGCGGCGATTGTCGCGTTTCTCCGTCTTAGCGGGGAACGTATATGGGAACGACGCCGTCATGACCGCGTTGGTTTTTGGGTGCAGGACCTCGCCGTCATGCTTCTCCACAATCGCCTCATCGCCCTCCGCCACTCCTGGCTTGTAACCGACTCTTGCAAAATTGGCCGCGAATTGATAGTACTGGCTCTGGGTCCACCGTTCGAAGGGGTGATCGTGGCACTTATTGCAAGAGAACCGGATTCCCAGGAAGAGCTGTGTCACGTTCTCGGTCGCCTGGTTCGGGTCTTTGGCTACCCGGTAGTAGCTGGCAGCGGGATGCTCGTAGGCGCTTCCCTCAGCGGTGATGATCTCGCGAACGAATTCGTTATACGGTTTGTTGTTCGCGACCTGCTCCTGGATCCAATTCCGGAACTTCCAGACACCGCGCTCGCCGAGGTATTTCCGATTACACTGGAGCAGGTCCGACCACTTGTTCGTCCAACTATAAACGTAATCGGGGCTTGCCAGAAGCTTGTCGATCAGCTTTGCGCGCTTCTCGCGGCCAGGAGTCTTATCTGCGATGAAAGAGCGGACTTCGTTCGGCTGGGGGGCAAGCCCTGTTAAGTCCAGCGACACACGCCGCATAAACTCCGCGTCGGTCGCCAAGGGCGATGGGATCGATTTCACTCGCTGAAGCTTCGCATCCACGAGTTTATCGATGTAACTGAATTGCGGCTGCGCGGCCCATTGATAGCCCGTTCGGTCGCCGATTATCGTGATCTCATCGACTGCATAGTTGCCTTCATATCTGACCAGGATGGCGGTTTCGCCGCGCCGGATCGACTTTACAAGGCCGTTCTCGTCGATCGTGGCGATATCTTTCATCGTGCTGGTAAAAACCGCGTCGCGAGTTACGTCGCGGGTCGATCCGTCCGGATAGTGCGCGAGGACGATGAGCTGTTGGCCTTCGCCGACCTGGCTCATGGTCGGGTTTTTCGGGAGGATTTCCACGCTATTCGCGCGCTTGACCTTGTCTGCATCCGACTTGACGCCTTCGACAATCCAGCGGTAGAAGAGGGGATAGTAACGGGAATTCTCTTCGAAAACCAGCCCGCCCTGATGCGCCACTCCCTGCGTGATCTTGAGGAGCATCAGGCTTTGCTTGGGCTCAGCACGGTTGAATCGGCGGCCGGCGAGGTCATCCACGAGGGCACGATAGTCGTATTCGGGATCGTAGCCGCGAAGGGAAAGCTTGAAACCGTTCTTGCCTTTGGCGGAGCCGTGGCAAGTTCCCGCATTGCACCCGGTGCGCGACATGACGGGCATAATTTCGCGGACAAAGCTGATCGGGGTATTTGCAACGCTCTTGACTTTGACCGGAATACTGGCAGATTTACCGGCGGCCCAGATGGAGAGGGCGGAAACGCCGGGTTTGACAGGGTAAAAGAAGCCATCCGCGTCTCGCTTCACGAGCGGAGACGCCGGTTTGAAAATGGCCTTGTCGCTTAGATCCGTCCAATAACCGTCGGCGGTTTTGCCGGAGACGACCAACCGCCTGACATCGCGAGAGTCATTTAGCTCGAGCGCTGCCGGGAGCACCCGGAGCTCCACGATCTTCAGCGGCGCATTCCGCGCGCTCGCACCGGCATTCCGCACGGACCAACAGATTGCCGTGAGTGCAACCATTGCAGCCAGGAAACAGTGGGAGCGGCGTGTAATTGAGAACACCCTCATAAATCCCCCTCGGATCAAGTTGGCGATGCAGGCGCGCACCGTCGCGTTACCGCAAGTGAATGATTTCCAAAAGTGCGAAACGAACCCAATATCGCCGGTCGCGGCGACTATCCGTCTGAGTGCTCGATTGTATACGCTACACGAATCGAAAGGGCCGCCGCGGACTCTTATTCGCGGAGGCTGTTTACATTATAACGCTTCTGCCGGAAAACGCAAGCGATAATCGCCCCTACCCCGGAACTGTGAACAATTACGCGCGCCTCCGCACGATTAGATTAGAGGTTAGCGACGATAGGTTTGTTGCAACCGCATTGTCGGACATCACTTCGCGCCGGCTACGCTCTTTGCAACCGGAACCGGGACAAAGTCTGCCTCCGGCGCTCCAGTTTCGGCGTTGAAGAGGCGGACATGCCCATCCAGGCCGGCGGCGGCAATCTGCTTGCCGTCCGGGCGGAACACCGACGTGAAAGTCACTCCCTGAATCCCGGAAATCGTGGCGAGCCGTTTGCCGTCGTCCGTATTATAGATACGGATCTCGCTGCCTTCGCCGGCCACCGCAAACCTGGAGCCGTCCTTATTGAACGCCACCGCATTGATTTGGCCGGCCATTTTGTCGTACGCTCGCAGGAGGCTCTGGTCTTCCTGGTTCATGGTGCGGGCGGTAATTCGGAAGATGCGATACAAGCGCGGAATTCCATCGTCTCCGCCGACGAGAACCTGGTTCTGTCCCGGTCGCACGACGAGAGCGCGATAGGGTGAGGTGAACGTGTTGATGTCGTCGACGAACGAGCCATTCTTGGCGACCGTCAATTTAATTGCCCGGTCGCGGCCCGTGGACAGGATATGCTCCGTGGCTTCAGGCACGAGCGGACGGTTGGTTACAGCGCCGGGTATTTTGGCGACTTCTTTCTTGATGAATTCCACGTCCGGAGTGGTCCACGCCGTCGCGAAGATCCAATCGCTGTGGTTGTCCATCTTCACCAGGACCTTTGCGTCGGGCACCGAGATGATCCTCACTGAGTTATCGGCGCTGCCCATTGCCAGCCTCTTGCCCTCTGGGTCGAACGAAGCTCCGTACAGCACGTCGTAGCTCATCTCGGTCGAGCCGATCAGCTTGTTAATCTTGGTGTTCCAGAACTGGACCTCTCCAAACTGCGAGGGATTTCCGCCGACTGCCGCCAGGATGTTCCCATCCGGCGAGTAGGCGAGCGACTCGATACGGACAGACCGTCCGACGAGGCGAGCAATCAGTCCCGATCCATCCGATTTGTGAAGCAAGACTTCGCGATACCCCGCGACGGCGAGCGTCTTGCCGTCTGGGGAGTACGCGATTGCCGGTATGACGGGCGCAAATTTGTAGATCGGAGGATGATCCGGATCGATTGGATCTTTAATAATGGGTGTGTCGTTCTTGGCGCCCTCTTCGATCCACTTTCGGACGAGCTCTACCTCAGCGGTTTCCAGAGGTTTCTGGTTCTTGGGCATTGGGGGCGGATTACCGGTGATGAACCGCATGATCGCGCTTTGATCCGGCTTGCCGGGGACGAATCCGGGCCCGGAAGAGCCGCCCGCGCGGAACGCTTCGTAGGTCGTCAGGATCATTTTTCCGCCCTGAGCGACCGGCTGGTGGCAACCCTGGCAGCGCTTTTGGAGGATGGGCTTGATCTGCTTGTAGAAGCTGACCTGCGCCGGGGGCGCCGTCTGAGCCTCCGACAGTGCAAAAGCGAACGTTGCGGTGATGACGGCTGCAATTCCAGTAATGAAGTTATTGTTTCGGCTCATACAGTTCCCTGTTCTGAATTCAAGAGACAGCCGGCGATGAAACACAGTTCCTTCAAGCCTAACCGACGAAATATCGAAATCGCGGGAACAGCCGCGTCGGGCTTGTCTGTTGTAAAGTTGGTTAGGCCGTTTAAGCGCTTACCTTGAACTGAGAGCGACCCCACCCTCCGACAACATTCCGTTGAAGGCCTTCCGGGGTTCCGCCGTAATGCCGGTGGTTATCCCTTGAGTTCGCTTTTCGGTATAAACCTGAACGCTCATGCACGAAAAGCAGATTACCATGTCAACGTATCGTTTGTCATGCCTTGCTCGCAAACCGTGCCTCGGACTGAAGCAACCTGCGGAGAGGAAATTGTCTGGGACGGCGAGACCATTATAGAGCTCATCGAGTAATGCTTTTCTCTTTTGTTCAGGGACTTCTATGTTGCCAATGATAGGATAATCATGGAATCCTCCCTTGAACGGCAGACCATTCGTGTCGAAGTTCGGTCCAGGGTCAAGCGAGTACATCAGCATTTTATCACACTTCTCCAACACACTCCTGGAGTCATTGGGGAAAGTACGTGCGAGCTTTGCGGCACTCGGCGTCTTTAATGTGGACACTTGGTTACGGGCATAGAGGACTAATCCCGCTAAGCTAAGCGTCGGGATGAGGATTGCAACCGTTTTGCCTCTCAACACTGACCTCCAAACGTTAACTCACGCAGGCGGCAATATGTATCATTATAACGCAATACATGCTATGTGAACAGGCGGGCAAGTATGTATTTAAGTTCAAATCAGTTGACCATCACGGCTCCGTCGGTCTTATCGGCGAAGGCCGTCCGCAGAGAGTCCTAATTCGATATCCGCGTGAATCACGCCTGTGGAAACTCGATCCGCACGCGCCCGCCGCCTGTAGCTGCGTTTTCAAATCCGACCGTGCCTTTGAGATCCCACCGTGCCAGCGTCACGATCAGCTCCAGGCCGAAGTGCGCGTGGCGCTCCGGGTCGAAGTCCTGGGGGAACCCCGGGCCGTCATCCGTCAACTCCATGGTGCAGTTGCCGTTCGCGCTGCGGAAGACGATGTCCACGTGCCGGCTTCCGTGTTTGGCGGAATTGCTTATCAGCTCGTTGGTGATGAGCGCAAGAGCGGTGGCCTGCTTGACGGAGAGGCTCGCATCATCGGCATCCAATCGGCATTCGGTGAGCGTGCTCGCTTGAAACATTGGGAGCAGCCGGCCGAATACCTGGCGAACGTTGATCTCCTGGGCTTCGTCGCGGTGAGTGAGGAAATCGTGTACGGAGGCGATCGCCCGGATCAGGTCGATCATATGCCGGACCTCGCCGATCGACACGGTCGGACTGCCTTCCATCAACCGCGAATCCAGCAGCGCCACGATCTGCTGGAGATTGTTCTTGACTCGGTGGTTGGTCTCTCGGACTGCATTCGCAAGTCTCTCGGCTTCTTTGAGTTCGGCCTCCCGTAACCGCGAATGTTCGATGGCGATGGCCGCTTGCTCGCAAAACGGAAGGAGCGCTTCCAGATCGGTATCCGTGATACTCCGATCCGTTAGTAAATTGTCGACGAAAAGGATGCCGTTGACCCGGTCATGAGCCATCAGACCCGCGGCGGCGTGCGCGCCAACTCCGGTCATGTCGACCGAAGAAGACGGCATCGATGCATAGGGATACGCCGCAGACCGGATATGACGCGTTTCGCCGCGCAGCAAGCGCTCCAGGGGATGATTTCCCGTTCTTGTCAAGCGGAAGAACTGGTCGGATTCATCAACGAGCCGGCCCATTCGATCCGTTCCCCAGGAGCCGCGCATTCCGCCGGCCTCTTCATCATATAGCCAGATCCCCGCGCGATCGAAAGCGGTTGTCTCTACGACAGCGTCGCGCACCATACCCAGGATTTCTGAGAGTTCCGTTCCCGCATTGACGGCCTGTGAGATTGCAAGAAGGCGTTCGTGTTGCAATTCCAGTCTGCGGTAGCTGGTTACATCGCTGAAGACGACGACCGCTCCATCGACTTTCCCATCTTCGTTCAAGATGGGGGATGCAATGCTGTAAACGTGCACCGAACTGCCGTCGTCTCTACGGATGAGTCTCCGGGCTGCAGCTCTTTGCTCACCTCCCTTTAACGCGCGATAAAGGGCGGACTCTTCTGGCTCAATCGGCGTTCCGTCCTCATGAAACAGGTGATACCGATAATAGCCTTCGGGACCGGTTGTAATTAGCGACTGGCCCCAGATCCGTTCGGCTTCCGCATTGCCATACCGAAGTACTCCGGCTGCGTCACTGATCAATATGCCTGCTGGAACCGTATCCATGATCGTCTGAAGCCGCGACCGCTGCTCGATTAGCTCGCGTTCCGCAAGGCGCCGCGCTGTGACGTCTTGAACGACGAACCATGCTCCCTGGGTATCACCAGCATCGTTTCTCGCGAGAGAAAAGTTCATCAAGAAAACCACTTGCTCGCCCGGTCTTCCGATCACTTCGGACTCGACCTCGATGTCGTGAGTCGATGCCCCACTTGCGAGAGCCTGGAGAATAACTGAGTGGGTTTTACCGGGCAGGTCCGGTCCGAGAACTTCCTCCGGCGTCCGCCCGAGCATCCGGTCGACCGGAACGCCGTTGATCCTTGCAAGGGCCTCGTTCGCATACAGGTATTTCCGGTCCGGCCAGGAGATATAGCCGAAGCCGAGGGATGAGTGCTCGAGGAGCGCGGTCATGTCGATGCCGGGCGGCGAGGCAGTTCGAAGTGCGTCTAAAGTCTGCCCGACCGCCGGAGACTCTATCTCGGATTTGTCGTTTTGTGAGTTTAGAGGCTTGTGCGTGAGCCGGGGATGCCTGCGGCTGGCTTTTGCTTGTTCGGTATTCATCTCTTATTACGGACTTGCTACGAACGCCGGCGGCGACACGTTTTACGACAGAAGAGCCGGCTGCGGCTCCGCAACAGGCTCGGAGGGCGGTTTGCGGCTATCTAGTTTCGGGAAGAAATAGAGCAGCACGATTTGGACCGATGCCGCAACCGGCACGGCGAGAAGCATACCCCATACGCCGAATAGGGTCGCACCGCACATCAGCGCGAAGATGTTGACGATCGGGTGAAGTCCCACCGAACCGCCGACCAATCGCGGCGTAATCCCATAATCGAACGCAAGCTGCATGCAGACGAGCAGTCCGACCACGATACCTGCGTATACAAGGGGCGAAACGGAAATCCCGGTAAAGCCGAGTACGTGCAAATCTGTTGTTGCGGCGATTGCACCCGCGCCGCCTATGGCAAGCGCCGGCCCGAGATAGGGCACCGCGTATAGGACGCCTGCTCCGAGACCCAGGAATAATGCGTACTTTAGGCCAAGCAGGTAAAACAGCGCAACGGCGGCCATGCCGTACAGGGCGCAAACGATTGCAAGACTGCGCATGTAAGCGCTGAATACTTCCACGATTTCATCACTGATCCGATCGACGTTGGCCTGGTGCTGGATCGGAGCAAGGGAGATGAGTCTGCGGCGCAGAGCTTGATAGTCCATCAGGAAATAGAACAGCGAAAGCGGGATGATTACCAGCCAGATGACTTTGCCGGCCAGGCCCATAATCGTACCGCGGACAATCTCCAGCGCGAGCCCCGCGGCTTTGGCGAGAGCTTGAGAGTTGATCCGAGGCTCTTTTCCTTGAGTTGGCGACGGCTTTTGCGCTCCAAGCGGATCGGCGCCGGTCGGATTCTGCGGCGGCGGGCCGGACTCCGCGTGTGTTTGGGGCTGCGGTGCGGCGGATTCCGAGGCGGGCCTGGCAGTTTTATCCCTTTCCTCCCGGAATGGGTTGTTCTTCACGCCCACGATTTCAAAGACCCCGTGATATCGCTCGTATACCTGGTCGGCAGTTCTCGTAAACTGGAGGGTATATTTGTCGATGTTCGTATAGAGATCGTTAATTTCAGAGAGCGCCGGGGGGATCAAGCGAACAGCAATCAGCAGGATAACCAGAAAAACCGCCGCATATATGGTAAGCACCGCGCGGATGCGGCTGACGCCTCTCCGCTGGAGCCGGTTTACGACGGGATCTAAGAGAGACGCAAGAAAGAACGCAATGAGGAACGGGGGCAGCACGTCACGGACGCGCCAGAGAAAGTAGAGCGCGACGATGCACACGAGGATCAGGGTGACGGCGCGCTGCCAGGGGAAACGGTTCTCGTCAGGAAAGTCTCTACCTGCTCGGGGGGGCAAGGGATAGGAATCCACGCGCGAACTCCTCACAAAGGCCAGGATGAAGGATGAAGGATTGCGGAAGGGATGAAGGATGAAGGATGAAGGATGAAAAACGCCAACGAAAACCGGTCACTATCCGTCCTCGTTCATCCTTCATCCTTCATCCGTCATCTTTTAGACAGCTACTTCGGTCGACTCGTCGGCAGTGTGCTCCATTTTTTCGGCTACGGCCTGCTTGCCGGTTTCTACAGCGTTCTTGACGCGAGTTGCAACCTCGTGGCTGAGATCGCTGATTTTGTTGCCGAGATCCGATAGCGTGGTGCCGATATCGCCCCGGATTTCCGCGCCTGGTTTGGGAGCGAACAGCAAGCCGGCGATCGCGCCGACGAGCACTCCAATCCCTATTCCGGCCAACACACTCAGCATGACGCTCTTTTCATTGTCCTGATGTTCCATTCGATTCCCTCCTGGATATTGGTTGCTGCTTGGATGTTCCATCGTGTAACAATGCGTTCAGACCCATTCTCACGCCATACGCCAGCAATCCGATCTTGTTCGATGAGGTCTTCACCGCCTTGCCTGTGGCGGTGGCGATATATGCGGGCTCCGCGACTGCGCTTACGACGGCGGCAATCCTGCCCACTCCTTCGACGGCAGCGCGCACCGCTCCCGTTGTCCGTTCTACGTTCGTGACGATCGCGCGGGTTCCCTGCAGCGTCGGGCCGAGATCGTCACGAATGAGCGCGTCGGTCGACTGCGAAAGCTTTTCGATCCGCTCCAGGGCTACCTGCGCTTCCTGAAGTGTTCCGGCTACTTCCTCCTGTATGTTCTTAAGGAAGGACTCCGTTTGATCCAAGACGTTTGTAAGACGCCGGCCGATAGCAATGCCGGCAACGATAAAGGCCACCAGGCCGACCAGGGATACGGCCAGAATTCCCGCGACCGAGTATGCGATTATTTCTTGAGTATTCATAGGTTGCCTCCCAGTGGGAAGGGTTAAGTGACCAGTGACCAGTGACCAGTGACCAGTGACCAGCGACCAGTGACCAGCGACCGGCAATTAGAATCGCACTGACTTTCGGCAGGATGCATCAACTTCGCCTGACTGAAAACTGATTACTGAAGAGGTAATTGCAAAACTCGACAAAGCGTACGTATCCCGTCATCCTGAACGGAGTGAAGGATCTGTTTTTGATCTCACAGATCTTTCGGTGC
>JBGPOG010000009.1:0-21081 GCA_041487935.1 Chthonomonadia bacterium
CATCGAGCTCGTAGCGTTTGATTGTTGTGCACTTACCGTGGTGTTCCTTTTGGTTCCTGATGTAGTTTCGGACCTTTGGCACTTCGTATTCCGAAACCGTGAATGCTGCGTAGGCGCCCTGCCACTTGAACCCTTCCGGCCCGGTCAGCTTGTGCGTAGTCATGTGCGAGGATGCGCCCTTCATCTGCTTGCACAAGTCGGCAATGCAAACTGTTGGCGCAAATTGGACGAGTGTATGGACGTGGTCTTCGGTGCCGCCAATCTCCAGAAGCTCGCACTTAACTTTGTGGCACTCGACCCGGATATCGGCATACACCGCGGCTTCGACCTCAGGTGTAATGAGTGGCTCACGGTTCCACGTCCCCCAGATACAATGAACGAACAGGCGCGTGTATGTGTCGCGCATTGACCCGATTCCTCCACATCCCCTAGTCCACGGAGGTGGACTTTGTGTATTTCTTAGGCGCGAATTCATTCGCCAGGCACGAACGTAGGCGCTCCTGCCCACTTCTACTGCACAGCCTTACCCCTGCTCCACCACCAACACCCAATCCTGCCCGATCTTCGGCGGCTGCGCCGAAGTCCAGGTCCCGCCGGAATCAGGTTTAGCCGATCCAACCTCCGCCACGGTCCCGCTCACCGGATCGAACCACCGCGCTTTCCAGGCTCCTTTGCCAAGCTGAGTCATCCGCACGGAAGCCGCGAACGGCAGGTAAACGATTCGCAGCTTACCGGTTATGCCCGCGCAGTAGGGGCCCCAATAGGGGCGCGGGACGCGCTTGTCGTCGGGGAATGCTGTCCCTTCCGGCCAGGCGACCCATTCCGGGTGGGGCTCGAGCTTTTCCCAAGGGTATTTCATCAGGAACGCTTTGGCCATTCCCAGTTGGCCGGAGCCGGGCAGGTTCATGGCGTCTTCCCAGGGCGTGGGGCCGTAGGTTCCGCCGTGCGGCGACTTGCCGTACGGTATTCCCCGCTGGTTCATCTGCCAGATGCCGTTCGCGCCGTAGGTGTGGCCGCACGCTCCGCTCAGGATGCACGACCAGAACATCAGCCGCTGCACGTCGTCGTGGCAGGAGTTCAGGATGCCCTCATAGGCCACCTCTGAATTCAAGACCGGCATGACGAGCTTAGCAGCATAAGAGGAGCGGACCGTATCGACTGTCGGCTGGAGCGATCCTCTGTCGCCATGCCCCGTCTGCAGCATGTCGAAGTCGAGCAGCGACTCATCATCGACTGCGCCCCGGGCCGTGAGCCTGCCGAGTCCGGTTGGGTGGATCGAAATGGGCCGGTGGTACGGATCGGTCTGGCGGACGTACCGGGTGACTTCGGTCCAACCTGCAACCTGCTTGCGGTCGTCGAACGGGAAGCCCGGGACGAGATAATACGGCAGGTTCGCCTCGCCCGCCACGCACCAGAAGACCGGATAAGCGCCCCAACGCGCAATAACGTATCTCCAGTGCTTCTCCATGCGGACCGCTCCCAGCCACGGGAGATGGTAACCCCATGCCCCGACGATACATGGAGCGAGACCCGATTCAACCAATCGCTCGATCCGCCTATCCGCGGCATCGAAATAGGCCGGCTCGATTCGGGAGTAATCCTTCGTCCATGGAAACCCCGCCTCGTTCGCGCCGCGCTCGTCGAATGCGCCCATGTCGGGATACAGCCCCGCCACGATCTGGATGACCGTGAAGCCTTTCTTAACGCGGTCCGCAGCCAGCTTGTCGAACCCGGCCGGCCACTCGAATCGCTTGCACAGCCCCATCCACCAGGTATCGCCCAGCCAGAAAAACGGCGTGCCGTCCGCGTATCGCATATGCCGCTCGCCGGGAATTGTGACTGGCGGCCCGTGCCGATAGAGAGCGTTTTTGCCGCGATAAGGCTCGACGGTGGCCTCGCCCTCGATGCCGTGCAACCCGGCATCCGACGCGTCGGAGCAAATCGTTTTGAAGTGATGTACTCCCAATTTCGGCGATGCGTACCGCACCTTCCAGGTCTGTCCGCCTGCCCAGAAACCCGGCACGAAGAGTTCGCGCCCATCCGGCGTGGTGATGGACGCATCTAACGTGACTTCATTAAACGGATCTGAGTGCGGTTTTTGGGATGTGAAGGTCCATTCGACGACGTGGTTTGCGGTCACGGTGCGTTTCTCCGGAGAGGCGAGTGCGTGCGAATGTAAGGCCACAGCGCTGATGATGAGCCATGTGAAAAGGCGCAGAAGTTTCATTTCGGCGCGCTCCACGCAAAGGATCTGGCGGATTCCCGGAAGCTGAGCTGGTCGAAGGCCGTGGCACACGTTTTGCCGAAGAACACCCGGTCCGCAAAGTCCAGCAGAGTATGCCAGTCATCCACATTCTGTTCGTGGACGCCTGGCCGGAAATGGATGCCGATTTTGTTCTCGGCTCCGAGGTAGCGGTAGACTTCTCGAGCGGCAAGATAGGTCTGCTGCGAGCCTTCAGGATTGGCCCACTCATCGCCAAGTGCTTCGGTCGTCAAGAGCGCCCTCGGCGCAACGAGGGCTTTGACCGAATGTTGGTCGACCGGCAGCCGGTCGACCTTGCCGATGAACTCGGTAAATCGTGGATCGAACCAGAATGGGAAATTCTTGGTAATCGCGGCAATGTCTTCGCTCTTCGCCGCTTGGAACCGGTAGCAGCCCGCTCCTCCACATCCGGAATTGTTCGGCGCCGTGAGCGCGATCCGCTCGTCCGTCGCGCCCGCGACGAGCGTTGCCTTGCCCCCGCGCGAATGGCCGGTGACTGCGATCCGCTTCTTGTCGATGAACGGTTGCGTAACCAGGTAGTCGATTACCCGATGATATCCCCATGCCCAGGCGGATAGCCGTCCCCCGTTGTAGTCCGGATAGGCCGCATAGACCCCGCCTCGCTCCTTCGAATCCGGAGCGAACTGCGTGCGGTCGAATTCCACGACGACGTATCCGCGCCGAGCGGCGTCTTCGATCGCAGCGGCCGGCACGCGGCTCCAGCATAGATCGCCCTTCAGGATTGCGGCGTGAGGACCTTCGCTCTTCGGAATCGTCAGGATCAACCGAACCTTGATCTGGCCGCCCGGGCCGGTTGAGAGGTTCACCTCTTTTTCGGAGGCGCCAATCGATTGAAGGTCTGTTGATAATCCTTCGGCAGCCTTGACCGCGCTCTTTGGGGGCAGCTCTCCATATTCGTAGGCCAGAACCGCTGCTTTAAGCTCCTCGCGCCGGCGGGCCCAGTCCTTCTTGGTGTGAACACGCGTGCCATCGGCAAAAACAAAGGGATCGGGAAGCTCCTTTATCGCCGGCAATGCATCGACGTCCTTGCGTTCAACATTTGGCGCCAGGATAACCGCGCAGACCAGACCCAATCCGATCAAGACGAAAGATGAATTCATTTCTCCCCCAAGTACTGTCAAACGGCGTAACATCAAAGACAAGAGGAACGGCTCACATCAGAATCACGCCTTCTGCGAGCAAACCGATGGAGGCCGGTTTCGTAAACTCAGGCCGGGATTTGAATCCCGGAAACTGCCCGGTGCGATGGGATTCCAGCATTGAAATCCCGGTCTGAGTTTACGAAACCCACCTTCGTGGGTTTCTAGGTTACCCGATCAAGCCTCTTCGTCCAATACTCCAATACTCGCAGCCTCGCTGCGCCACTGGCTACGCCGTGTTCGTTGTGGATATGCACACTTCGAATCTTCTCGCCTTCGTGTTTAGAAATTTGGTACCTCTGCTGGGACGCCGACTGCGAGGAATCCTCCGTCCACCACCAGCGTCTCGCCGGTCACGTAACTTGCAGCCGGTGATGCCAGGAAGATGGCTGCTCCGACCAGCTCGGTCGGATCGCCAAAGCGCTTCATCGGCGTGTGTGCTTTAAACCACGCTCCTCGCGGCGTGCCTTCGATGAGATGGCGGTTTAGCGGCGTCGGGAAGACTCCGGGCGCAAGTCCGTTCACTCGTATTCCGTATTGCGCCCATTCGACCGCCAGCGTTTGGGTAAGCTGAACCACCGCCGCCTTCGTCGCTCCGTAGGCCGGCACTTCCGAAAGGCCGACGAAGCTGCTGATGCTCGCTATATTGATAATCGCCCCACCGCCCTGTTCCTTCATAATGCGAGCTGCAGCCTGGGCGGCGAAGAATGTTCCGGAAAGGTTGATGTCGATCACTCGCTGCCAATCCGCCGGCTCGACCTCGAGGGACGGCTTGCGATGGGTAATGCCGGCGGCATTCACGAGGATGTCGATTCGTCCGGTTTTGCCGGTGACGAACCGGATCGCCTCGTTGACGGATTGTGGCGAGGAAACGTCCATCGAAAGCGTTTCATGGCCGTCGCCGTGTTCTTTAAGCGTCGCCGCCATGTCCGCTACCTTACCGGAGTCTCGCGACGCGGCGAAAACCCGCACCCCTTCGCCGGCAAATCCCAGAGCGATCGCGCGCCCCAGGCCGCTTGTCCCTCCGGTAATGAGCGCTACCTTTCCAAAAATGTCGAAACCCCCGTAGCTCAATGCAAATCCCTCCGTTCGTCCAAACCGCTAAAGAATTCCGGGAACCCGCAGATGATTCCTTCGCTGCAAAGGAACCGGAGCGCGGATCAAACTCATGCGCGCAGTTCCATGTTTCGCCCGGGGCCCCCAAAAGAAATCATTCCGAGCGCCTTACCGCGCATTGCGCGGGGTTGAGCGTAAGAAACTGTCACAGCCCCCGTCATCCCGTAGGGATCTGTTTTTGAATTTGTAAGTTGACATTCATGCACTAAACGGTGAAGTTTCTTAGGAGCCGCCTTTGCGAGGAATCTGCTCTTGCTTTCGCATTGTTAAGCCGAAACTGCGACACTTCATTAAGCTCGCCAAAACTCGCCGTGGGGATATCGAAACTCTGGTGATTCTTCATCGCGCTGCGGCAACTTCATCTCGAAAGGAGCGGGAGGCGCATATTCGAAGGGAATCTCATCTGCGGGAACGTAGTCCGCGAGTTTCCGGCGCTCGATGCAGCGCATCAACATCCTCTGCTTGAGGGGGATATACTCCGGCACGTGCGGTCCAATCTCAGCTTCGACGTGCGCCGACCGAAACTCGTAATAGACCACTCTTCGAAGCTTGTGCGAGGTGTTTGCCGGCGACCCGTGGAGCGCCAGGATGTTGTGAAACAGCACGTCTCCCGGGTGCATCAGCGCCGGAATGGCGTCCTGGCTTTCAAATGGCGTATTTCGGCGAGTAATCTCCGCTTGCGCCGCCTGGGAGCTCCACTGATGGCTTCCGGGGATGAGCCAAACGCAAGTGTCTTCATCGGCTTCGTCGAGGTAAAAATCTACGTTGAAAATCGGCTTGTCGCAAACCTGGTCCGTTCCGGCATCGCGGTGCCACGGGACGATGATCCCCTCGCCGGGCTGTTTGAGCACCATCGAATCCCACGTCGGAATCAGGTCCGAGCTCATCAGTTTTTCGACCGAACGCAAGATGAATGGATTTGCCAGCAAGACCTTCATCTCATCGCGCTTGTCGATCACGTACTCAATTCGCCGGAGGATCTTTGCTCCTGTTTTATGGCCTTCGCCATAAGCAAAATCCGGATCGTCCACCACCCGCTCGGAGCCTTCTCGAACGAGTTCCATCATCGCGGCCTGTACGCGTGATAACTCTTCTCCCAGCAGCACGTCGCGCAGGATCAGGTAGCCATTGTCGAGGAAGTACCGGGCTTCTTCATCGGTAATTTCCGCTCTCATTTCTTGGCTATGTTGAAGACGTGCTCACGCCGTCCCACGGGAACCTTCGCACTCTCAAGCGAGATGAAGCCCGCTTCGCGGCAGACGTGCTGGAAGTCGTCCCACGTCCATTCGGTAGAATTGCAGATCGCCGCAGTTTCTAGGCGCGGCCCGGACTCATCGCTGACGATGAAGAGGTAGTTCTCGACAACGCCGATTTCGGCTTTGTCGCGCGCGACAACGAGGGTCAGGTGGGTGTTGTCGTGCTCGTAGTCATTTCGAAGCTGAAAGCGCGGCGCCGATTGCCATGCATTCTCTACCAGCGTAGCGCGGTCTTCCGGACGCGACCATTGGTCGGCTCCCGTAAATATGAGCACGCCGCCGGGCCTCAGAATGGAAGCAAAATTATGCGCGGCAAAGCGCAGCTCCGTCCGGTTCAAGGTCCAGGCCCATGCGTCGTTGACGATCGCATCGAATTCCGCTCCGAAATGCTCGCCGAGATCCTGCCATGCGCAGTTAATGAAAGGGATGTTGAGGTCGCGCGCTGAGGCGAGCTCTCTGGCGTGCTGAACGGCAACCAGGCTTGCGTCGGTGCCAACCACGTCAAATCCGGCTTCGTGCAGCAAGATCGTTCGAAGTCCCAGGCCGCACTGGCAATCGAGCACCCGTTTTGCGTCGTGCTGCTGAAGGATTCCCGTCCAAACGGGCGTCGAGCGGGCGGTCCGCCCTTCCGGATGCGAAGCATCGCGGAAATAGGGCTGCCACAACGCGCGCCGAAACCACTGCCACCTCCAGATGACGTCCCAGTCTTCGCTGCGATTCATATTTGGCGGGACCTCCTCAATTGGACTACATTCGGAGCGGCAACGAACAAATCCTCCCGGAGATTTTACAATTGGCGGAATGGACGCAACCGCAACATTCTCCGAGTTGAATGCGTCTTAAGAACCCGAGGCTAACCGTTTAATTGACACGTCTGCTTGCTTTTTGTTATACTCGCGAGACGGATAACAAGACAGGGGATGACTGAATCACTCCCTAATCGAGTTTTCGCCGTCGAGAGAGGGGCTTGATGACTCGCCGCCCAGCCGATTTGATTGACGACCGCCCGCGCCGCCGCCGCCGCCGTTTGGTGAGCGCCGCGGAGATCATAGACTTTCTTGAATATCTTGCCCCGCCTTCGCTCGCCGTTCCGGAGGAACCTTACGGCCTTCAAGTAGGTTCTCCGTCGTCGGAAATCAAGAGCGTGGTGGTCTCGCCGATGGCGTCCTTCAATGCCCTCTCGGCGACCGAGGCGAGAAAGCAGGCCATCCTGATGACGGCGGCTCCATTACTGACCAAACCGATGATGGCAGTCCGGCGCGACGATCCGATCGGAGGCAAGCTTGCTTACCTGCTCGAGCATCGGATCAATCTATACGTCCTGCCGAACACATATGCGTCAGCGCCGGGCGGATTCGATGACAGTCTCGCCGAGCGCCTGGGTCTGGCCGCGACATCGTCCATTACCCGAACTGCATTCGAGCCGCAATACAAGATGGCCGTCTATGTGCCTCCTTCGTCCGCTGAGAGGGTGTTGAAGGCTGCAGCCGAGGCCGGCGCCGGCCGAATCGGGAATTACAGTTATTGCTCGTTCCAAACCCGCGGTATGGGGACCTTTCTGCCGCGAGACGGCGCGAAGCCGGCCGTCGGCTCGGTCGGACGGTTGGAGCACACGGAAGAAGTCCGAATCGAGATGCTGGTCCCTCAGCGCGAGCTGCAGGGAGTTATTGCCGCCGTGCTCGATGCTCATCCCTACGAAGAAGTCTCGTACGACGTCTACGTTGTCAAGAATCCGGGAGTGCTGTACGGGCGCGGGCGAATTGGCGAGCTGCCGCTGCAAGTCGCTCTGGAAACGGTCCTGGCGCAGGTGCAGGACGCGCTGGAGGTCGAATCGATTCGCTGCTCGCACCATCCGGACTTTCCCATCGGATCGCTCGCCGTCGCAAGCGGAATCTGCGATGGACTGTTCTGGCCCGCCAATCGCGCGGGGGCAGGCGCTCTCGTGACCGGAGGAGCATCGCTCGAGGACTTGATGCTTGCGGATAACAGCACCACGGTCGTAATCGACGTCGGTTATGCGGCTTCCGTTTCGCCCGGACTTCGCCGCCTCTGTTTACAGCTCCGCGAGACGTTTGAGTCGGACGGAATCGAGATCGTGTACTGTGCGTAATCGGGGCGCGCCATGAAGGCATTTATCACGAGGCGAATCCCGGAAGACGCAATCGCGATCGTTCGCGAGGCCGCCGGCGTCGAGGTGTGGCCCGACGACCTTCCTCCGTCGCGGGAAGCGCTGATTTCAAAAATTGCCGGCATCGATGGCCTCCTTTGCCTGCTGACCGACCGGATCGACGGAGATCTTCTCGATCGCGCGCCCAACCTCCGCGTTATCAGCCAGATGGCGGTGGGATATGACAATATCGACGTGCCCGCCTGCACGTCGCGGGGAATTCCCGTCGGCAACACTCCGGGCGTTCTGACAGAAACCACAGCAGATCTTGCGTTTGCGCTGCTCATGGCGACCGCCCGTAAGATTGTTGAGGCGGAGCGTTACACTCGTTCGGGCGAATGGAAAACCTGGATGCCGATGCTCCTGGCCGGCGTGGACGTTCACCACGCGACGATCGGAATCGTTGGAATGGGCAGGATTGGATTCGAGATGGCAAAGCGCGCTCACGGATTCGACATGAGAATTCTCTACACCAGCCGTCACCGAAGTGATTCGGCTGAGCGCAGCTTTGGCGCCGAGTTCCGCGATCTTGATACACTCCTAAATCAAAGCGATTTTGTCAGCCTGCACACTCCGTTGTCTCAGGAGACACGGCACCTTATCGGGCGGCGGGAATTGAATCTGATGAAACCGGCTGCCATCCTGATCAACACGGCCAGAGGTCCGGTGATAGATCAATCTGCGCTATACGAGGCGCTCCTGCACAAGCGGATAGCCGCCGCGGGCCTTGACGTATTCGAGGTCGAACCGCTGCCGAGTGACGATCCGCTGCTTACTTTGGACAATGTCGTCGCGCTGCCGCACGTCGGTTCGGCTTCTGTCGCCACGAGGACCAAGATGGCCGTGTTGGCCGCGGAAAACCTCGTCGCCGGGCTCCAACGACGGCCTCTTCCCAATCCGGTGAATCCCGACGTTACGCCTCGATTTACCGCCACGATGGATCGCTAAAATGCCAGGTATTGAATCCGAATGCCAGACCGAGCGCAGCAAGACGATTGCCCGCTGGTTTGGCATCGTCATTCTAACGTTGCTCATGAGCTGGCAGCGAAAACATGGAATGGCGGCCGGCCTGACGACAGAGGCATTCTACGGGATAGTCGGCGGAGTTGTATTCATAAACCTGGCGCACTCGCTCTACTTGTTCCGCGCGAAAGAGTGTCCGCGGGCATACAAGTACGTCTCGGTGGGGCTGGACGTCCTCTTTCTCAGCGCAACAATTCGCTTTACCGGGTTCAATCAGAGCCCGTTCTTCTTCGTCTATTTCGTGCTGCTCATCTCGAACTGCATTCGTTACGGTCTTCTCATGAGCCTCTTTATCGCCGCCGCCGTTAACGTCTGTTACGCGATTGTGCTGTCGATGGCGCCCGAGCTGCCGCCGACCGTTTTGGGCGGTGAAGGGCTTAAGGTCATCGCCTTCTGGGCGGTGGCATTCTACGGCGGATCGGTGTCCGCGCGAATTCGGCGGCAGGCTTTCGAGCTCTCGACTTATGAGGAGACGATCGCGGAATTGCGAAGCAAACTCGAGGAAAAACAGAACATCGAGGCGGCGCCCGATGGATGAGCCCCCGGACAATTCCGAGCTGCCGCCGGAGCCCGCGGTTCAGCTACGGCCGATTAAAGGTAATTGGATCCCCGGTCTCTTCCCAGTAGGGTTGATCTTGGCCGGAACAGCGGTTCTGCTGTCGATTCTGGCTCCAAACGCCCTGTGGTTCCTGCTGCTTCCGGGTCTGATCGTTGGAGCGATTGCGCTGATGTCTGGGGCGGCAGCATTCCAGTTGAGGCACTTCTGAGCCCGAGCCTCGCCTCGGCTTGCCGTGTAGCCCGATTCAACGCAATCTCCATTTCGAGCCGCTTGGCTTCCAGGACCTCGTCTTTGGCCTCGCTCGGTACGTGGATCGGCTGTCCGACCACGATCGCCGATCGGCTAAAAGGACGCGGAATCTC
This sequence comes from Chthonomonadia bacterium, assembly GCA_041487935.1. Classification (GTDB taxonomy): domain Bacteria; phylum Armatimonadota; class Chthonomonadetes; order Chthonomonadales; family CAJBBX01; genus JBGPOG01. The sequence continues at coordinate 9,907 of JBGPOG010000009.1, forward strand.
GAACTGATCCCACTGGTCGAGGCGCGCGCCTTGGGAAATCGCGGCGCCCACCGGCAACAAAGTGACACCCGTCTTCTTGGCAAGGAAGCAGGCCCCGGGCTTTGCCTGATACATCGGTCCCGCCGGCCCATCGGCCGCAATGGCTCCCCCGCAGCCGTTGCGCAGGGCCTGCACGTAATGAAGAACCCCTCTCGACTCGCTTGCGAATTGCGAAGCGTCCATTACTTCGTAACCCATTCTCTCGATCATTCGCAGAGTGAACCACCGGAATGCCAGGCGGAACCCCCGGTAATCCGGATCGCGGGTATGGCTGGCGTAGAGACAGAGATGCTCGTGGTGGAAGTACGCCATTGGAACGAAGCCTTTGCCGTGCCACATCACGAGTAAAGGCCGCTGCCCCGCGCGCTTGCAAATTCGGAGGTTCTCCACACCCCAGGCTCTGATGTCCACCGTGCTCTCGAACACCCAGAACAATCGAATGAGCGCGCCGGTGAGAAGATAAGAGGCCGCATCGATGAGCTTGGAGCGGAGTTTATCCGTCTTCATCGGAAACCTGTTCCGCTGCCGGCGGCTTGAGCGGTAACGTTACGGTGAACGACGAGCCTTTCCCCGGCTCGCTGACGCATTCGATCGAGCCGCCATGGAGATCGATCAGGTGCCGCGTGAGGAACAAGCCCAGCCCGGTTCCAGATATTCTCTCGATGGACTTTCGCTCCAGCCGCTCGAAACGGCCAAAGAGCTTCGAGACCTGGTTCTTCGTCATTCCAACGCCTTCATCGGAGACCACAATCTGGATTGACCCGTTGACCGCCCTGGCTGCAACCGCAATGTTGCCGCCCTCGGGAGAGTACTTTGTTGCGTTGCTAAAAAGATTTGAAAGTATCTGATGGAGCTTATCTTCGTCCGCCTCGATTTGCGGAAGGTCTTCCGGGAGATCGAGCGTCAGCCGGTGCTCGGCTTTCCAGAACTTATAGAACCTTTGCGACCGCGCCAACCGCTCAATCATCGACTTAACGTCGATTGGTTTGGGATTCAGGGTGAGCGGCCTGCGAGCTTCGAGCCTGGCCGAGTCGAGAAGTTGATTCAACAGCGCCAGCATTCGGTCGGTTTCCGCTTCGATGGTCTCGTAGAACTCACCGACGATATCGGGCGCCAACGTACCGTTCAAATACAGCGTTTGCACGTATCCGCGAATGGTGGTAAGGGGATTCCGGAGCTCGTGCGAAATATAGCCGATGTAGTCAGACTTCAGCCGGTTTGCTTCCTCCAGCGCCAATCTTTGCGTCTCCTTGTCATGGAGCTCTTTTTGCAGCTTGAGCCGTTCCTCCATAGACTTTCGGAGATTCTCATAAAGCCGGGCATTCTCGATGGCGACTGCAGCCTGATTTGAGAACGCCGTCAGCATTTCGACATGGTGCTCGTCAAATACGCCGGTCTTCACGCGATTATCGAGGTAGACGATCCCAAGGCATCGGGCCTGAGCAATCAGCGGCACGCAAAGCACAGACCGCACGTTGGCTAATCGAACGCTCGTATGCTTGGCAAACCGGGGATCCTCCATCGCATCGAGAGAGACGACGGGCTGCTTCGTTTGCAGAGCTTGTTCCACGATGGTCCGGCTGATCTGCGGTTTGTTTTCTTCGTCCCGGCCCGCGAGGGACATTTCGAGGGAACTAGGGTCGATGTTGCGGGTAGCTTTTCCCCAAACGCGGTGCGTGCCTTCTTCGACCAGCAGGATGAATCCGCGCTCCGCCCGCACGAATTGCACGACTTGTTCGATGGCAATATGGAGAACCTGTGATAGATCCAATGAGGAGTTGAGTGTCTGGCCGAGCTGGAGAAGAGTGGTCAGATAGGTCGGCTCGGATGGATTTTCGGGCATTATAGCTCCTCGGAGAGCAAAGTCACTCGTCATGAAGTGCGGGTCTCTGCAAACCCATCGCGAGTCTCAATTCGCAATTATACCCGGAGGTTACATCCAGCCGCGGAATGGGGGCGCGGATTCCGTGGACCGTTTGAGGTGTAACTCAACAATCCGCATTTCAACAGGCGTCAAATCCTAACGTCAACACAGCCCGCGGACTTCTCCGCAGGCTGTGTTGACAGATAGGTCGGCGAGGCCGCTCTACGCCACCGCCGCAGGCTCTTCCTCAACGATCGGGGCCGGCGGAATCTCCGGGCGTTCGCCCTTGGTGAATACGATATCTCCGTCCTTTACCTCGGCGACGATTACGTCGCCTTCTTTGAACGCGCCGATCAGGATCTCTTCGGCCAGCGGGTCTTCGATCATTCGCTGGACGGCCCTTCGGAGCGGCCTGGCGCCATAGGCCGGGTCAAACCCTTCTTTGGCCAGGAGCTCTTTTGCGGGTTCGCTGATCTCAATCTGCATACCTTTCTGTTCCGTCTGCTTGCCGACCCTGGCGATCATCAGATCGACGATCTGGAAGATCTCGCCACTGGTGAGCGCGTGGAAGACGATGGTCTCATCAAGCCGGTTCAGGAACTCCGGCCGGAAAACCTTCTTCATCTCCTCCACGACCTTACCCTTCATGCTGTCGTAGGTACGAGCCTCCTCGTCTAGCTTGGCGGGACTGCGGAGACCGATACCGGGTTCGCGGTTGATCAGTCTCGCGCCGATATTAGACGTCATGATGATGACTGTGTTCTTGAAGTCGATTACCCTTCCCTGGCTGTCGGTCAATCGGCCATCTTCCGCCACCTGCAGCAGGATGTTGAAGACGTCGGGATGAGCTTTCTCGATTTCGTCCAGCAGCACCACCGAGTAGGGGTTGCGGCGGACGGCCTCGGTGAGCTGGCCTCCATCTTCGTACCCGACGTATCCGGGAGGAGCGCCGACCAATCGCGAGACCGCAAACCGCTCGACGTACTCCGACATATCGATTCGGATCAGGCTGCTCTCGTTGTCGAAAAGAAACGCCGCCAGCGCTCGCGCAAGCTCCGTTTTTCCGACTCCGGTAGGCCCGAGGAAGATAAACGTGCCCATCGGCCGTTTGGGATCCTTCATTCCGGAGCGCGCCCTGCGGACGGCTTTCGACACGGCCACGATGGCCTCGTGCTGGCCGATAATGCGCTTGTGAAGCTCGTCTTCCATCCGCATGAGCTTCTGGGTCTCGGCTTCGACCAGGCGGCTTACGGGGATTCCGGTCCATGACTGGACGATGTTTGCGATTTCGTCTTCCCCGACCACCCGGTTCATGCCCTCGCGCTGGCTATTCCATGTGAGCTCCAATTCGCTGATATCTGTCTTCAGCTTGCGTTCGCGGTTCTGCAGCTCATAGGCCTTCTCATACTGGCTGTTGCCGGTCACGGACTGAAGCTCTTTGGTGACGCTGTTTAGCTCGATTTTCGCCTGGCGGAGATCGGCCGGCGGCAAAGCGTACTGCAGGCGCACGCGCGATGCGGCTTCGTCGATCAGGTCGATCGCCTTATCCGGCAGGAACCGGTCAGTGATATACCGGTTCGCCAGCCTGGATGCCGCAACAAGCGCCTCATCTGTGATCTTCACCCGGTGGTGCTGCTCGTAGCGCTCGCGAAGTCCTTTCAGAATCTCGACGCACTCATCCTCGCTCGGCTCGGCCACCCTAATGGGCTGGAATCGTCGTTGTAGAGCCGCATCACGCTCGATGTACTTGCGGAATTCATCCATCGTCGTCGCGCCGATACACTGCAGCTCACCGCGCGCCAGAGCCGGCTTCATGATGTTGGACGCGTCGATTGCCCCTTCCGCGGCGCCCGCGCCAACCAGGGTGTGAAGCTCGTCGATAAAGAGGATCACGTCCCCGGCGGCCTTCCGGACTTCCTCCATGACGCGCTTCATGCGCTCTTCGAATTCGCCGCGATACTTCGTTCCGGCGACCAATCCCGCCAGGTCAAGCGAAACGATTCGCTTATCCTTCAGCGTTTCGGGAATGTCGCCCGTAATGATCCTCTGCGCCAAACCTTCCGCGATCGCCGTCTTTCCGACCCCCGGTTCTCCAAGCAAGCACGGGTTATTCTTTGTGCGTCTGGAGAGGATTTGGATTACACGCTCGATCTCAGTGTATCTTCCGACCACGGGATCCAGTTTCTCATTTCGAGCCAACTCGGTGAGATCGCGGCCAAATTCATCCAGGGTTGGAGTGCGTGAGCGGTGCTGCTTGTTCGAGCTGCTCGTGGAGGCGCCGCTGCCGGAGCTGTCGTTGTCTTGTAGCGCCATGACTTCGCGGCGTGTGCGCTCCAAGTCGACACCTAGCTTTGCAAGGACGCGACCGGCCAGTCCTTCGCCCTCTCGGATCAAGCCCAGGAGGAGATGTTCGGTGCCGATATAATTGTTATTAAGCTGCCGCGCTTCGTCATAAGCAAGGTCGATCACGCGCTTTGCCCGCGGGGTAAGCTGCATGTCCTGTCCGAGGCGCCCGTCACCACGGGTTACCTGGCGCTCGATTTCCGATCGAATGCGGCCCAGACTGACACCAAGCCTGTCTAGGATACGCGCGGCTACACTGTCGTTCTCTCGAACCAGCCCAAGCAGTAGGTGTTCGGTCGAGACGTAGTTCTCACCTAAACGGCCGGCCTCTTCCTGAGCGAAAAAGACCACCCGCCGCGCGCGTTCCGTAAATCTCTGCCACATTAGCTTGCCTTTCCCCCTCTGCCCGTCCGGGCATGCAAAACGGTCGTTTCGCGCGTCCGGGCGCACAGACCCCCACTAACGGAAGCTCGCGTTTCCGTTGAGTTTTGAAACCACCTTGATGAAGTCAGCCGCCATTAAGCCCATGCATCGATTAACAGGCCTGATAACAAATACCCCACATCTCACATTCGCAGATCAATTGCGCAAAGTTCCAATTGCTTGATACATCGCGCGCAGTTTGCGTCTGAGCGCTGCCGATCTTCGAACCGCTTGAAAGTGAACTTCCACCCGATCCGTCTGATTCTCGCCCGCGAATGCGGCGCCCAACATCGAAATCCACTCTGCGGTTTCGGGCAGTGTTGCCGGTAATGTACCCTCACATACTGAAAGACGCAACGTTGAAACGATCTGAAAGAGCCTTCTCGGCGGCACGTTTACTTCGAAAAGCTCTCCGAGGTAATCCGCGCCGGATAGAATCAGCTTTTCACGGCCGGAATTGGAACTGAATAAATCTAACCTTGCCCCTTGCTCTGCTTCGACGAGATAGCTTGCTGTCGCGCGAACTCGATCGATGATTCTCGCTTCCGATTCTAGGAATGAATGCCCATTCGATATCTGGTAAAAATCCCCAATGCCGTCGGACCCTTCTCCAAAAGCCCCGCGAACCGAACATCCGAGCGAATAAGCTGCCTCAAGCGCGGGCGCCAATCTTCCGGAGGCTGCGAGCCCTGGCAAATGGAGCAGTGTACTTACCCGTAAGCCGGCGCCCGCATTCGCGAGTGATGCCGTCAAGTAGCCGATATCGGGACTGCTTGCAAAGCGCAGACGCCGGCCCAGTAGGTCCACTACACTTTGCGCGCCTCTGTATGCCGATTCTACCTGAAGCCCCGGCAAAAGTGACTGCGCGCGAACGTGATCTTCTTCGTTGATCAGCATGGACGCCGAGCCATCCCGAAGGACGACCAGTTTACGATGCGTCCCTCCACGCAACCAATCGAGGGTTGCGTACCGCCACTCGAACAGCGACGCGAGGGAATCGGGATCCATTTCATCAGGCGATACAACGCCAACGGGAGCAAAAGCCCGTTCAGCGCGTGAAACCGCTTCTAAAACAGCATCCAGGGCGAGCTTTCTCTGATCGCTTGAAGCCCGCCACGGAAACGGAATGCCTTCAACGTTCCGAGCGATGCGGCAGCGAGACGAAACGACGATGCTCGAATCCGGTCCGATATCGGAAATCCACGGTGGCTGTGGAAGCCTCATCGGCCTTTCAACCCGCGATTGAATTGTGCTACAGACCGGCGGTAGGGGCGAAGCATTCGGACGACCGGCATACGTGTCTTCCGATAAGCTTGAGCGCGAATGCTTCACCCCTACTCTTGACATCTCCCGACAAGTAGCGAAAAGTAGCAGATCTGCATCACTCCGGGTGATCTGAAGGGCCGGTCCGTTCGAGCGCATACCCAGACAGGATTCTGAGCGCCGGCCGCACCGCATCCGCGAATGCAACATAGCACTTTGCGCATCCAAGGAGCCCGGCCTCGGCGAACTCCTCGATGGTCAAACCACACTCACCGCAGCGCGTTTTGGGCGGCAGGGATTCCAACCGATTGGCGCCCGATGCCGGATTTGGCCGGCATAACAGCCGGAAGAAGCGCCCCATAGAGAACCGCTGCGAAACTCCACATTCCACGAGCGCCTGCGGAAGGCAGCGATAACACAACTCGACGTGCGCGTGCCCATTCTTGCTCACGCGGACCGCTGAAGCCGCGCCGCAGCGCTCACACACTCTCAGACCTCGAGGCCATCGGTAGCGGTTGCCTGTCGGAACTCCGCGATCAACCTCGCCGTCATCGGGCCGGGCCGGCCGTCACCGATCTCGCGGCCATCCAGCCGTACCATCGGAATAACTTCGGCTGCTGTCCCCGTGAGGAATGCCTCATCGGCCGTGTAACAATCAAACAGCGTCGTAATTGATTCTCGGAAGGGAAGACCTATTTCTTTTGCCAGTTCTATGACCGTCGCCCGGGTAATGCCGGGAAGCGCGCCTTCGCTCGTGGGGGGTGTAGTGAGTTCGCCGTTCGATACGAGGAACAGGTTGTCTCCGGTAGCCTCGGCAACATTGCCGTTCACGTTGAGCATCAGCGCCTCACCCGCTCCAACTCGGTTCGCCTCCATCTTGGCATTGATGCTGTTGATGTACTTGCCCAGGGACTTCACCTGTGGATCGATGCATTGCGCTGGCGGCACCCTGGTCGATGCCGTGATCACTTCGAGGCCGTTTTCGTACATTTCCGGTTTATAGAGGCCAAGCTGGGCAGTTGAAACGACGATTGTCGGCGCGACATCTTTCATGTGCGCCGGGTCCAACCCCAAACCGACACCGCGCGAAATCGTGACGCGAACGTATCCGGTTTCGAGGTTATTTGCGCGCACGGTTGCGACAATCGCGGAGATCAACTCCTGCGGGTGCGTGCAAAGCTTGATAGCGAGAGCGTGCGCGGACCGGTAGAGACGCGCGACGTGTGCTTGGAGCTTGAATACGCGACGATTATAGACCCTAATTCCTTCGAATGCGCCGTCGCCATACAGAAAGCCGTGGTCGTAGATGCTGACGTGAGCATCTTCGCGCGGCACCAGATCGCCATTCAAAAACACGCGCTCGCCCATGTTCGCTCCCTCACCGTGTAATTAACTGCGAGTATACCATACGTAAGGTCTGGCCGCAAGGCTGAAAGAACCGACAAATGTCTCTATTAACGTGCCTGGTTTTCTGCCCCGGCGCCTACTGAGTGACATTCTTGACGATGCGGTGTGATCTTTCATGGTTCGCGTGAAGGGGCGAATAATTCGCGCAGAGATTTGGTCGCTCGATACAAATGATCGTTCGAATTATTCGCCCCTACGACTCACCGTTCTTCACGGCCACACGCATTCATCAATATAGCGGTACAGGCAATTAGGTCATTTGCGGTCAGCGAGGTTCGGAGTTACTGCCCCAATTCACCCGCGCGAATCGCGGCTCGTTCAACTGCGTCGATGAGCGCCGCCCGGAGCCCGGCTTGTTCGAGGGCGGCCAATGCGGTGATCGTGGTGCCGGAAGGCGTGGCCACCATATCTTTGAGCTCCGCCGGATGGCGGCCCGTTTCGATGACCATCTTGGCCGCCCCCAACATTGTCTGCGCCGCGAGTTGATGCGCCAGCTCGCGCGGCAGCCCGACCTTCACTCCACCATCTATCAATGCTTCGATCATCAAATATACATATGCAGGCCCGCTTCCGGAGAGGGCCGTCACGGCATCCATCATCCGTTCGTCAACTTCGATTGCGGTGCCGACCGAGCGAAAGACCGCCGAAGCGCATGCAACGTGCTCATCCGTCGCTCTCGTTCCCCGGCAAAAGGCGCATGCGCCGGTATTGACCTGCGCCGCCGTATTGGGCATCGCCCGGATCACGGGTACAGGCTCCGTAAGGGCATTTTCGAGCGTGGCGAGTCGAACTCCGGCGGCAATCGAGATCAGAAGTTGCTCGGGGTTCATCAAACCGCCGATCTCAGCCATGACGATGTGTACCGTTTGAGGCTTGACGGCAAGAATTACGATGTCCGCCGAAGTCGCGACCGCGGCATTGGTGCTGACCGGCTGCACGCCGGTAGTGGTTTTCAGGGCCGTGAGATGCGCGCTGTGCGGATCGCTGACAAAGATATCGTCGGGCTCCACCGCTCCGGCGTTGATCAGCCCCCGGCACAGTGCGCCGCCCATTACCCCAGCGCCGATTACGCCGATTCTCATTCCGCTAAGCGGACTAACTATCTTAGGCATTGTGGTTGGTTTTCATTCTTAACGCGACGATGGTGACTTATTCAGCGTTATGGCCCCACCTCTGCCAGCGTCCATCGTCCATCGTCCATCGCCTGATGGCCTGGATCATTCAGTACCCCGGTCCCACGCCTGCGCCGGAGGCTCGGCGCCGCTGTCCAGCTCTACCTGGACGTTAGCGGGCGCAAACAGGTAGACTTTGTCGCCGACCCGATCCACCGAGCCGTCCAAGGCGTAAGTAACTCCGCTGAGAAAGTCGATGATTCGCTCGGCCATTTGGGGAGTCGCACGTTCCAGGTTTACGATCTGCTGCTGGCCCGCCTTTAGCCCGTCCGCCGCAATTCGTGCATCATTGAATGCCGCGGCGTGAAGCCTGACGGCGACGCAGTGCCCGCGAGCCATATCCAGCCGAATAGCCGCTCGCTTTCGCGGATCCTGGCCGGGTAATTCGTCTTCGGTTTCTTCAATATCCTCTACGCCGAAAACGCGCTCGCGGACCCTGGTCCACAATCCCTTCTGGCTGTCGGAATCTTCGTATTGCTCTTGAATGGGCAAAGCGTTTATCCTCCTGGGTCTAAAGCTCCCGATCGCGTCGACCGAAGATTGCCGTTCCGATCCTGACCAACGTCGCTCCCTCTTCGATGGCAACCTCGAAATCGCCCGTCATTCCCATCGAGAGCACCTCGCGGCTCGCCGGCGGCAGTTGTTCGAAAAGTCCCCGCAATCTCGCAAAATATGGGCGTGAGTCTTCCGGCCCGCCTCCAAATGCGGCCATTCCCATCAGCCCTCGCAGGCGAACACCGGTTGCCTGCGCGATATCGCCGGCCAAATCGAGAGTTCTCTCCGGCTCCACTCCGTGCTTGGCAGCAGACTCATCGAGCTTGACTTCGATCAAGACTTCCTGGATCAAGCCGCGATTGTTCGCTCGCTTACCGATTTCTGCGGCAAGATTCAAGGAATCCACGCTGTGGATCAAGGCGAACCTTCCGGCAACATATTTGGCTTTGTTGGATTGGAGATGGCCGATAAAGTGCCATCGAACCTCCGGCCCGAAAAGCGGGAGCTTATCGCGGGCCTCCTGGTAATAGTTCTCGCCGAAATCGCGAATTCCTGTATCGGCGGCTGCGCGCATCCGGGCCGGATCCACCGTTTTCGTCACTGCAACCAGCGTAACGTCGTCAGGATCGCGTCCGGAGCGCTTTGCAGCAGCAGCGATTTGGGTTCTAACTTTTTCGATGTTCGCTGCAATCGTCTTAGCGTCACCCTGAACGTCCATTCGAGTTATACCGCCGTCATCGCATCGCGGATCAGGCGAGGCGGAATTGTGCCGTATGAAAGCAGCTCATCGTGAAACCGCCTAAGCGCGAACCGTCCTGCCATCCGGCGCTCGGCAAGCTGCCGCAGTCCTTGAATCGCGCGTTTTCCCATAATGTAGGTCATCGGCTGTGTCGGGTTCAGGGCATAACGGCGCACCTCCGCGCGCGCATGGGTCTCCTCAAGCTTCGCTTCGGAAACGAGCATCTGAACGGCGTCGTCGATCGACATCCGTCGCGTGTGCAGCCCCACGTCGATGATGACCCTGCACGCGCGCCATAGCTGGTTCTTTAGCTGCATAAGCCGGATCCGCGGATCGCTGTAGAAGCCCAGCTCGTGCATCATCTCCTCGCAGTACAGCGCCCAGCCTTCGCAAAACAGGTTGCTCTGCCCAAAGTGCCGCCTGAACCGCGATGGAACGCGCGCGGCGCGGGAAAACTGGAGATGATGGCCGGGATACCCTTCGTGGATCGCAATGACCGGGATATTGTAGGAAGAGTGGCCTTGAAGCTGAACCTCCTGCTCCGCCACGCTCCTATTCGTATCGATCGGCGTGACGTAGAAAATGCCTTGCTGCACCTCCTCGAATGGAGCCGCCGGAAGGTAAGCCGCATAAGGATACGTGCCGCGAAGGTACGGCGGGGTCCAATCGACCGTCAGGTTCTCTCCGCCGGGTAAAGTCAGTATCCCACGGTCGCCGATAAAGTCACGTGCTCGCTCCATATTGGCTCGGTAGGCCGGCAAAAGGTCCGCCGGAAGCGGATGCTCGCTTTTGAGCGTCTCCACGATCTCCGGCCAGGCGCGTCCCCCGTCGACAGTGGCTGCAAGACGCGACAATTCCAATTTGGTGGATTGAACCGTCTCGCGGCCGATCTCTTCCAGTTCGCAGCCGGTTTCATCCATCATGTGCCCGACCCGCAGCGTGTAGTCGAACAGCTCCTCGCCTACCGCATAATCACCAGTAGATCGCGCCATGACTTCTCCGGTCAGCAAATGCTCGTATTCACACAATGATTCCTTTGCGCGGGCTGCGGCTTCAGTCAGCGAGACTGCCAGCGCTTCAGGATTAAGCGCGCCGATAAAAGAAGCCAGGGTGCGATCGAAGAACTCGATGCCGCCGCGAGCGGCGTCGATAGCGATTTCCGTGTAAATCGCGGGAGGTGATCCCAGGTTCTCTCTCGCCTGCTTGAAAAGCTCGGGAATTCCATAAAGCCTGGCGAGCAGCGACTCGGCCCGCTCCTGAATCGGAGCGAAATCGCGGATTATCAGATTGGAGAGTCCTGTCAGCGCCTCGTCCAGGTACCTGGCCGGCATAGTCTGATACGGTTTGATCTGCTCCAAAGTAACGATTTCCATCTGTGCGATCGACCGGGCCAGGCGTATATCGGTGCGACTGTCGGCGTCCAGTTCCAC
>JBGPOG010000010.1:0-20628 GCA_041487935.1 Chthonomonadia bacterium
GGGCAGTCTTTGAGAAACGGGGGCAAGTCATGCAGGGCACTGGGTTTCTGCTCAAAGAGGGGTTGAGCTTCGACGACGTTCTCCTCATTCCCATGGAGACTGAGGTCACGCCGGCTGAAGTCGACACTCGGACCATTATCGCGCGTGATATCGAGTTGAAAAGTCCGATTCTCTCCTCGCCGATGGATCGCGTCACGGAGGCTCGGATGGCCATCGCGATGGCGCGGGAAGGCGGCATCGGGATCATTCACCGCAACATGTCGGTGGACCGGCAGGCGGCCGAGGTCGACAAGGTCAAGCGATCCGAGCACGGAATCATCGTCAATCCGATCTCGCTTTCACCGGACGAAACCATCCAGGATGCGCTGAAGCTGATGGAGCGGTACCACATCTCCGGGGTGCCGATTACCGATACCGGCAGGCTCGTCGGGATTCTGACCAACCGCGATATTCGTTTCGAGACGAACTTCCGCCGTCCCATCCGCGAGCTGATGACCACGAAGGAAAAGCTCATAACCGCCCCTCTCGGAACCACGCTCGAGCAAGCCCAGGCCACATTACAGACACACCGCATAGAAAAACTTCCCATTGTGGACTCGGATTTCAAGCTCTTAGGCTTGATTACCATCAAAGACATTCAAAAGGTGCGCGAGCATCCGAATGCGACGAAAGATGAGCGTGGCCGCCTCCGAGTGGGGGCGGCCATCGGTCCACTTAAGGACCCGATCGGCCGCACAGGCGCCTTGCACGAAGCCGGTGTCGATCTTATCGTGATCGATGCTGCCCACGGCCACTCGCGCGGAGTTCTCAATGCAGTGAAGGCTGTCAAGAGCGAGTTCCCCAATCTGGCCGTCGTTGGGGGCAATGTCGCCACGGCGGAAGGTGTGCGCGCGCTTGCGGAGGCAGGAGCGGACGGAATACGCGTTGGCCTGGGCGCCGGCAGTATCTGCACGACCCGGGTGGTATCCGGAGTGGGAGTGCCGCAATTAACGGCCATTGCGGATTGCGCCAAAGAGGCGCGGCACTTCCATGTGCCGATCATTGCCGATGGCGGCATTCGATTTTCCGGCGATGCCACGAAATCGCTTGCAGCAGGAGCGAACGCGGTGATGATCGGTAATTTGCTCGCTGGCACGGACGAAGCGCCCGGGGAAGTTATTCTATACCAGGGCAGGGCGTACAAGGACTATCGCGGCATGGGATCTGAAGCAGCGATGAAGGAAGGTTCGAGCGACCGCTACGGCCACGAAGAGACGGCGCGATTCGTTCCCGAAGGAATCGAGGGCCGGGTTCCATTCAAGGGAGCCGTTTCGGACACGATCCACCAGTTGCTGGGCGGAATACGCTCGGGCATGGGATATCTGGGAGCCAAAACGATGCGCGATCTCCAGGAGCGCGCGCAGTTTATCAAAATCAGCGGCGCGAGCCTACGCGAAAGCCACGTACACGACGTTTGGATCACAAAAGAGCCGCCGAACTATTCGTCAGAGTACATGCGAGGCGATCCCGCCGGGGAATGAGCGCATCACGCGACCGCGATTCGCTTATCGACCAGCTTCTTCCGAAGGACCTTACGGACGCGAAGCTGTTCTGCGGAAACGTGCCTGGGATCCGCGATAAAGACGACTCGAATATTCGTCCGGGAATCGTCCCAGGACGAAACGCCCGCGGATTTAGGGGCTGAAATCAGCCTGCCCTCGCTTTTCGCAAGCATCTCTTCCCCCGCCTCATCGATCGCTGCCTCCGCTTGATCCACGTTGGTATCCGGCGCAATTCCGATATCTATGGAAGTCTCAACCGGCGTTCGCGAGTGGTTGATGACGGCGGTAATGTCTCCGTTAGCCAATACCCATCGCCGGCCGGTGTCGTCGCGAATCCGGGTGATTCGCATGTCCAGGCTTTCGACCACTCCGGCCGCACCGGACGCAGCCATGGTGCCCGCGGCCCCGCTAATGGTGACGTAATCTCCAACGGCAAACTGATCCTCGATGATAATGAAAAATCCGGAGACCACGTCTCGAACGATCCTCTGACAGCCTAAACCTAGCGCGATTCCTCCGATACCGGCGGTTGTGATGATCCCAGCGACATTGGCGCCCACAGCGTCGAGAAGCATAATGATAAGCACGAAGAACAGCCCATACTGTACGACGCTCTTAGAGATTCCTTGCAGCGTTCGAAGCCTGTTGCCGCGCTCCTCATTGCTGCCGTGACGATCCTCGCGGGCTAGAAGCCTCGCAACCGAGCCGTCGACAATTCGATTGATCAAGCCCCGAATGATGAAGAACCCGAGGAGGACGCCCAGAATGAGCAGTCCACGGCTCGCGACGACCTCGATGACGTGCTGCCAGAACTTCTGCCAAAAATCGGGAGTCAAGACCTTCAAACGGACGCCTCCAATAGACTGCGGAGCTGTAAGATCGATTCAGATAAGGGCCGACCTCGAGCTGAGCTCCAAAGCTCCTCGAAGTGCGCGTTCCCGAGAGCATTACGCAAGCGCATACACGCCACCTCGTCCTCTCTCGACGATGAGATCAATGCCAGGCTCTCCAACGCGTGAGCGGCCAGAATTAATGAGCCGGCGCGTTCGACGTCTCCATCGTCCAGGAGCAATATCCCGCAGTCGCGCGACGAGCGCGCGATCCCGGGCTGGTCTCCCATTTGTTCCCGTATAGCCAGCGCTTCCAACAAGAGATAGGCCCCGCAGCAAGACGAGCGATTGATTCTGCAGTAGCAGCGCCTCCTCGCGAACCAGTCCCGCCGATCGGGCGATATCCAGGCCGTCTTGAAGATACGCGTTGGCTTCTTCCTGGTTGCCATCGTCCGATGCGATGAGTCCCAGCAGGTTTAGCGCGCGACAGGCGGAGCTCGATGCGCCGCCGGCTCGAAAGAACTTGAGGCTCGCGCTCAACATGACGGCCGCTTCGTCGAACCGCCTGTGCATCCACGCAATTGCACCCATCCCCAACATAGGGGCCGCAAGCGATTCTGTGTCCCCGGACTCTCTTACGCAATCGATCGCGCACTGGATCATCTCGGTTGCTTGAGGGGTAATAAATCCCCGGCTGTGAGCGTACTGGCCAAGGGCTGCGTCGCAAACTCGATTCGCTCGGTTGACGAGAGGCCCGAAGTAGTCGTTGTCGCGGAACGCGGGCTCGCCGGTGTGGATACCGACTCGAATTTGCACGCCGAGATCCCGATCGATCATCTGTTTTTGAATCCGCACCGCCCCGGTCACCGCATCGATCGCAGAAGGGAATGTAAAGAAAAAACTGTCGTCTTCGGTCTTAACCTCCTGGCCGCCGAGATCTGCCAGAGACTCACGCAACAGTCGATTGTGCTCCATCAGCGTCGGAATGAACTGATCGCCTCGTTCTTCCCAACGGCGCGTCGCCCCCTCGATGCCGGTTCATTAAGAGAGTAATCGTGCCTTTTGACGGGTGGTAGTTGTCTTGTTGCGCGGACCGGCCCGGAGGTCAGCTCCTTCCACTCATCGTATTGCGGGCCGCGGCAAGCGTATTCTTGAGCAGCATGGCGATGGTCATCGGCCCTACCCCACCCGGCACAGGCGTAATGTACGATGCGATCTTTCTTGCGGACTCGAACTCAACGTCGCCCACGTCGTGGTTTCGTCCTTCGACGCGGTTGTAGCCTGCATCGATCACAACTGCTCCAGGCTTGAGCCAATCCCCTTTAATCATTTCTGCGCGCCCTACAGCAGCAACCAGGATATCGGCCTCGCGAATAACAGACGGCAGATCGCTTGTACGGCTGTGGCAGATAGTGACGGTTGCGTGCCGGTTCAGCAGCAGAAGCGCCACGGGTTTACCAAGGATAATGCTTCTCCCAACGACGACTGCGCGCTTGCCCTCAATCGGGATTCCGTAACGGTTGAGCAGCTCGACGATTCCGAGTGGAGTGCAAGAGACGAATGCGTCTTCGCCCGTGATGAGCGCCCCGAGGCTCGACCGGCTGATCCCGTCAACGTCTTTCGCAGGCAGAAGTCTAGCGAGCACCGCGGCTTCATCGAGTTGTTTGGGAAGCGGGTGCTGGACGAGAATGCCGTGAACGCGCGGATCGGCATTCAACCGGCCAATAAGGGACTCCGCTTCATTCTGCGTGGCATCGTCAGGCAGTCGATGTGTTTCGGATTCGATCCCCACCCAGCCACATGCCTTCTCCTTCATACCGACATAAGCTTCAGAGGCCGGGTTCGCCCCGATGAGGACTGCTGCAAGTCGCGGGACGATCCCTTTGGCTGACTTCAAGTCCGCAACCTGCGCGGCTATCTCGCCACGTATGTCGCGGGCCGTTTGTTGGCCATCAAGTATTTCTGCGCTCAATGAACCTGCCTTTCTATTGTTTGCCAGTAATCCTGTCACTCGAGCAGGCTAATGTCAAGAGCCTCAACGGCGTCGTCCAAAGGATCCTGAGAGGCTTGCGGTTTTTCGCCCACTTCATCGGCGAGCGCGCCCAGGATCCCGTTCACGAACTTGCCGGATTCGGGAGAGCTATACTTCTTTGCCAACTTCACGGCCTGGTCGATCGAAACGCCTATCGGCACGGATGGCAGGTACAGGATTTCGAACGCCGCCAATCGTAAAATATTGCGATCGACCGCGGAAAGCCGATCCATCGTCCAATCTCTCGCAATTGCCCCGAGCCTGCAGTCAAGTTCGTCACGGTTCGACACGACGCCTTCGGTGCACGCAACCAGATATTCCGCCGGCCCAACCGCGAAAGGGAGTAGTTTCGTCAGTATGTCGATGACAATCCCAAAAGACACTCTTGCCCGTTCAATTACGGTTTTGTATGAAGACTCGGCTACTTCCAACCGCCTTGCAAGCCTCAGAAGGCCGTCTAGGTGAATCTGCACGGCGGATTCAACCCGAACGATCGTGGTCTCCCAAGCCATTCCTGGTAGAGGCGGAATGACTTCTTGGACGTATTCGGAAATCGAATCGGAGAACCTGGACATCTCTTGAGATGCCGACCGCGCGAGACGACGGAACTGCCGCGCGCCGGGAACCGACGCGCGCGGTGCATGGTCGCGAATCAGGAGTTTAGTTTCACGATCGAACTCTATGGCCTGTTGAATTGCAGGATCGGTCAGCGCCACTCGAATCCGTGAAAGAGATCCTTCCAGAGCCTCCGAAAGCGGTTGCTTCCCCACGTCCACCTGATAGAGCGCTCTTAGTGCAAGTTCTCGGGCAAGACGCCGCGAGCTAATCAATGGCGATCCCCTTCGGAGTTACGCATGCCGGGCGTATGCGCCGCCGCATTGTGCCGGCATGAACCGTGCGGCGCGCCCGTTCCCTGCCAAATTGCCTCGAAAGGGCGCCATGCGGCGTTTCCGGCATCCATTTGCGGGGGCTCGAATCGGGTAAATTGACTCGGCGCTCCGCTCGTAATTTGCCCTGAAGAGTATACCGCTTCAAACCATCTATAACTGTTAAACGGGCAGTGCAGCGCAATGAGTCAAACACATCGATCGGTATTACGGAGGGCTTCTTGTATCCGGCAAATCTCTGGCAACTGTTTAAAGAGAGCTACGACAAATGGTCGGCCGACAGGGCGCCCCAGTTAGCTGCAGCGCTGGCGTTTTACGCGTTGTTTTCACTGGTTCCGCTATTGATTGTCATCACCACCGCCGCCGCGCTGCTCTTCGGACAGGAATCGGCCCACAGCCAGTTAACCGGCCAGATTCGAGAACTGATCGGCCAACGCTCCTCAGATTTCATGGAGGAGCTCATCCGGAGCGCCAACAGGCCATCGTCAGGATTCGCAATGCTTGCCGGAGCGATTATTCTCATTCTGGGCGCTACGGCGATCTTCACCCAATTACAGGACTCTCTGAATGTTATTTGGGGCGTAACGCCGAAGGAGAACCGAGGGTTCCTGGAGTTGCTGAGAGAGCGCTCGCTGGCCGGTGCAATGGTTATATTGATTGGATGTCTCACTCTTTCCTCACTCGTTCTTAGAACGGTCATGAATGCCGGCGGGAAGTACGCGGCCCATCTCCTTCCGGGAGCATCCGGCTTCTGGAGCCTGTTGGACGTCCCGGCGTCATTCGCAGTTATCTTCGTGTTGTTCTCCGCGACCTATCGAATTCTGCCGAACGCAAGAATCGAGTGGCGGGACGTGTGGCACGGCGCGCTCGTCGCGGCGCTCCTTTTCACGGCTGGGCGCTACGCCATCGCCTTCTATTTAGGGCGCGCGAAGATCGAGGCGTCGTATGGTGCGGCGGGTTCCATGGTCGCCATCATGTTGTGGATCTACTATTCCGCGCAGATTCTCTTTTTCGGAGCGGAGTTCGCAAGGGTGGCTTCCCAACGCGGGCACTCTTCAGACATACTGATTGGAGATGCGGCGGTAAACAAGGAGCCGGCCCATGGACGTAACCCGGATGCTACAGAATGACGGATTGAATTTAGCCGCACAGGACGCGGAGGCCTGTGGAGGAAGTCAATCCGGATACCTGGCCTCGCTGGAGCCCCCGAGTCCCACGGGCGGCTATCGGCCCTAAGAAGCGTCAATGATTGTATGCACTAACGCCGGACGCAAAGTCAATAGCGGTTCTACGGGATGACGTGGACGCGACCGGTTTCTTACTAGCAGGGCTGCAGTTATTTGCTCTGAATACAAATCCGAATCGAGGAAGACCTCACATTGCGCGCGACCAATATCCATGGCCCAGGCTTACACCATGTTGCAATTCGCGTTCGGGACTTTGACGCCACACTCCGATTTTACGCCGAAGCGCTTGGCTGCCGGCAGGTGTTCGGATGGGGCGAGGGCGAGAAACGGGCGGCGCTGCTGGGCACCGGCGACGGCAACTATCTGGAGGTATTCGCCGGTTCGAAACGCCCGCCAGGCGAAGAAGCGCCGGATGGACCCATTTTTCACTTTGCAGTCCGAGTGCCGGATACCGGTGCAGCGTACGCTCGTGCGATTGCCGCCGGCGCAACACCGCAAATGGAACCGAAAACGCTCGATGTCGAGGGAGAGCGTATCGTCACTGTACGCATAGCCTTTTGCAAGGGTCCGGACGGCGAATCGATCGAGTTCTTTGAGAATGAGGAGCTGTAGTGCAGCCTTTAAGTCCTGAGCACCTGCGCGAGCTGCGAGCCGAGCGAAATCGCCTCGGAGACGGCCGAGGCCTGAGTAAGGAAGACCTGGATTGGCTTACGGAGCGCTGGGCGAAACGCGTTCACCCCGACCCGAAAGATATATCCGAGAGCTTCGCCATCGCACGGCGGGACGGCAGCACCACAGGCGTTTCGGCGCCGCGCTGGGTATTCCACTTATTGGGACTTCCTCACCGCGCATCGCACATCGGCCTCTCCACGCCGAATGGCTTGATCGTCCTTCAGCGGCGTTCACCGACAAAAGCCGACTGGCCAAATGCCTGGGATATGGCAGTCGCCGGCCACGTTCCGCAGGATGAAAATGGCCGCGATATGACATACCTGGATGGCGCAAGAAAGGAATTGGAGGAGGAGATCGGCCTGACGGAAGCAGATTTGGCTAAAGGGAAACTTCTTCCCGTCGGCCAGCCTTTCACAACCTACGATGAGGATGCCCTACGCAATCCCCCCTTCCATAACCACGAAGTCCAGCAACTCTTCGCCGGCACGTTAACTGCCGGGGGACTGGCCCGAATAAGCCCGGATTTCGAGGAATTGGCCGGTATCTATCTGTGCTCGATCGAACGGGCATGGCCGATCCTTGAACGCGAACCGATCGCGTGCGGTCTTCGCTTTTCACTTCCGCGATACCTTGATTGGCTCGCGAAGCATCAATAAACCGTCCTCCACTCATTCGGCAGTGAGCGGATGCCTCACTCGTTAGAGAGACTTCGGCTCACTGCCTGACGGAATCCCGTATCTCGGATCTGCTGGACTGACGGGCTCCATCGCCCTGTTCGCCATTGAACCGAACCAGCGCCCGATTCTAGGGATCGAAAATCTTATCCAATCCGCGTCAATTCCGATGGCGGGAAGCGATCCATCGGGCTATACATCGATTCGTCTGTCTCACCAACGCTCGATTGTGTGCAACAGGTTTCCGTGCGGCCCTGTACGTAGTATGTCAATGCAGCGCCTGCAACTCCGAGCATCATCATCGCAAGCGGCCACTTGATACTCTCGAGGGTTTCACTGCGAGATTCCGTCCACCCGTTATGACCCGTCGATTCGTTCAACTGTGGGAGGTCCGGCACTATCTCCAGCAAGTTGTTGACGCCGATAACCCCATGCACGCGATCAGCCTCGTCAATAAGCCCTTTCACGTAAGAAGCCGGCGCCTGGCCGCTGAGCGTTACACGGTTACTCTCAGCATCCACCTGAACCGCGTGCGCGACCGAATGAGGCACGGCATGCCCGAGCGCAGCGCGCACACGCTCCTCCAAGACAACATCCGGTATTGGCGAGAAATCCAGCTCCGACCGAACGTCTGCGACCACTCCTCTCGCGTGATTTGCCAGGTCGCGCGCGGTTTCGTCGATCATCCTTCGGGCATGGCGCAGTTTGCTCTGCGCCTTGTCGCGGATCTGCGCCCGCCGCCGCGATCCGCGGTCAGGGTCGAAAAGATACATCAAACCCGCTCCAAGACCTAGCCCTCCGATTGCAGCAATGAACTTTCGCATTTCACTCACCACCTCTCCGGGATTTTCTTACATTCCCGCAGCTTCATCCACGCATCCATTGTAAGCGATCGAGCCGGAAACGAAATCCGCGAAATGGCCGATTTTTCGAGCGTCGATTCTGCCGGAAAAGGCAAGAGGGTGAGACTTCCGCTGTCTGTTATTAATACGGTCCAAGCTCCAGACTCGGTTGCACGATGGGGATAAATCACTGGCAATTCGGCCGGGCGTGTTGCGCAGGGTTGCTCCTGCCGTGCCGACCCTGTTGTCTACATCTGCAAGAACCCAATGAGTACACTCGCTAATCAATCAGATAGCTCACGCGGCAATCTCGCAAAGCGTCTCAATCCGGGTGAATGCTTCTGCTCGAAATTCTTCATGGCTTTTGTTCCGATTGGTCCTTCGTCGATTAGGCGAACTGCGAAGCGCCGTTCGAAATCCAGTTCTGCGCTCTCGGGTCTCCGCCTCCGAATAGATCGTATCCGCGAGCCGAAGTCCGCCCTTCTGAAGCTCATCCGCGCTCATGTTTTGTGGGATGAAGTTGATGTCGAACAGCGTACATAGTTCCCAGGCCCGGTCACGCACGATCCGGCATTCCCGCTTAAGGCGCTCATAGAGCGGAGTGCCTGGGAATGCTGTCATAAACGTGATCTGCACTTCGTAAAGGTGCGATTCGCGCACGAAACGCAGCACGTCGTCGAAAACTTGGGGCGTGTCTCCGTCCAGGCCCAGAATGAAGCAGCCGTTAACGGTGATGCCATAGGACTGGATCTTCGCGATCGATTCCAAGTACCGATCCCGCTGCTTCATCTTCCAGTTGGCGTTTAGCTCTACTCCGTTCAGTCCGGGGATCCCTGGACTTTCCAGCCCGATGAGCACCTGCCGGCAGCCCGAATCCCGCATCAGTCCCAGAAGTTCATCATCTCCCGCTATCGAAATATCGGCCTCCGTGAACCAACGGATGTTCTGTTTGGCGAGCGCCCGCAATAGCTCCTTCCCCTGTCGCAGGTTCACAAAACTGTTGTCGTCTGCGAACTCAATAAACGGGTGATCCCAGGTACGCTTGATGGTCCGAATCTCTTCGATCACTTTCTCCGGAGGCTTGATCTTATACGCCGGCGTCAGGAGAATGGAGCTGGCGCAGAAATCGCACTTGTGAGGACAGCCCCGGCTGGTTTGAACGGTGATCCGATTGTATTTGTCCATGTCGAGGAGGTCGAACCGAGGGATCGGCGCTTCGCGCAGGTTGTAACTGCCGGGGATTGCCTGCCGGTAATACGGCTGTAAACGGCCATTTTCGAAGTCGTTCAGCACTTGCGGCCATAGAGGCTCTCCTTCGCCGACAACCACCGCATCGCAGTGCTTCGCCGCCTCATTCGGTAACGACGACACGTGCAATCCGCCCATCACCACAGGGATGCCGATTTCGCGGTATCGGTCCGCAAGCTCGTAAGCCTCATTAACCTGCGCCGAAAACGAAGTGATCGCAACAAGATCGTATTCGCCCGGCAATTCGGGCTCATGCCGCAGATCAGCGATCTCCCGATACTCCACATCGTATCGCGCCGGCGTGAGCGCGGCCAGAGTCAGGAGCGAAAGACTGGGCAGCGATGCGATGATCTTGTTGCGCTCCACAAATCCAGGCAGCGTCAATCCTAGTTTGGTCAGCTCTTCGTTATGAGCGCGGACGCCGCTCATGGCAATCATTCCGATCTTCACCGAATTACCTCCATCAGAGTCATCACGCCGGCCAGAAGTAAACTGGCAACGGGCAAGCCGAACATCAGCCGGGTCTTGGGATAGTGCGCCATCGCAATACAACAGACCGGCATCGCAACCGCGCCGACCACAAGAGCCCACGACGCTACGGTTACTCCCTGCCCCCGCAATCCCGCGATCGCGACGGTAAAGTAGAACATCAGGTTGATCCCGCCAAGGCCGAAGAACGAGATGTGGCCCAACCGGTACATCCTCCGCCGCAGGCTCGAGTATCCGCCCAGCCAGTCTTCACGATGGAAATTGAGCCCCAGATACGACCCGGCCGCAAATCCAAGAAGAATCCATAACCAGGCCATAACCAGATTGATGTGTGCTGCCGCACCGTTCATGACGTTTCTCCGCATTCTCGCTTCGGGTCGTTTCGCTCAAGATTAAGTGTATGCTGCAGGCGGAAAACGTGCATGAGGCGAAATACCCATTGTTTATGGGCGCCTAGTCCCAATTCTTCTGGGGCCCCCACTGCGGACGGTCTAGCTGGCGAACGGTTTCACAGTAACGGTGGAAAGGGAGGTCGAGACTAAGACGGAGAAACCTCATTCGCACGCTTAGTCGTAATGCGATATTAACGTGAGCAATGGATTCAGGGGATTTGAAGGAAACGCAATTACGCGAGGCAATGCGCCATCAATGCGGTTTGAGAAAGTCGTTGTCCGCTAACCAATCTGCCAGGCGCTGCGGCCATCCTTTTAGCGTGGCCAACTGCGAGCGGTATCCCATGTTGAACGCGTGGCCGCCCTTCGCAAAGATGTGCGCTTCGACCGGACGTTTGGCTTCACGGTATTTCTGGAGCAAATTGAAGATGACTCGTGCGGCCCCAACGTCGTCATTTGCGACAAGCAAGAAGGCCGGCGGCGCGTCAGACGGTATAACGTCCGGAATACCCAGCGGACCGGGGTAGACCAACATTTGAAAGTTTGGCTTTCCGTTCAGCCGGTCAACCGGGTCTGCCGCATTGGGATCGCCGTCTCCCGATCCATATGCGACCAGCGAAACTACCTCGCCGCCCGCTGAGAACCCCAGCATGCCCAAACGGTTTGGATCGATCCCCCACTCCTTTGCGCGGCTCCTTACCAGCCGGATTGCGCGGTAGGCGTCCTGGCGGGCGTGCACCTCGATTTTGTACGGAGAACCTGGTTCTCGCGCAAGACGGTACTTGAGCGCGAAGGCGGCAATGCCGAGTTTGTTCAGATACACCGCGGGATCCCGTCCTTCAGCATTGAATACCAGCTCCCGGTGTCCGCCCCCAGGCACGACGACAACCGCCGCGCCGGTTGCGATCTCTTTGCGCGGAAGGTAAACCGTGATGGACGGATTGTGAATGTTCTTGACCCAGTAGCTTTGCGCTTGCTCGGGCTCGTTCTGCCGGGACTCGAATCCCGGAGCGCCCTTTTCCCAAAGCGGCATGACTTGTGGTATGACTTGTGTCTGGGCTTGCGCGGGATGTATCAGTAACATCAAACAGCAAAGTAAGTGCATCGTAGCGCTCCTATTGGCGTAATGAAGAAAAGGTTTTCAGAACCCTTGAGTGGCAAGCCGCGCTAAGCAGCATCCCGCCACGCGTTGTGGACGGAGCTCGACAATACAGGCTGCTCCATTTGTCCTTATTCTACCGCCGTGATGTGCGTTCTGAGCGCGGTCACCCTAATCGTGAGGTTCCCGCTTCGACTCGACGCTCTCAGATTTTCCATCGATTCGAATAAACGACCTCTTCCGTTCGACCGGATAGCTCTTGACGGATGGCTAATTGTCGTTTATAATATGGACATAATACCGTTGGAGAAGCTCTTACATGATGAAAGTAGCCATCAACAAAAAGCCGGCAGTACCAGCCGCTCGCGCGATGCCTGCACCCAGGCGACCGCTGCCTGACGCAGCCATGCTCGGTATCGCCGCATCGGCTCCGGACGAATTGCGGAAACAGGTCGAGAACGGTTTGCCTTTTGACAGTTGGGAGCGGCTCCAGGCCAGCGCCGGTTTCACCACGAAGCAGATGGCGGATTTGGTTCAGATGAATGTTAAGACCGTCGCCCGACGCAAGGGGACCGGAAGACTATCGCCCGCTGAATCTGACCGGCTTGCGCGGTTCTCGCGCATTCTCACTCAGGCAATCGAGCTATTCGAGGGCGACCAACAGGCGGCGATGCAGTGGCTCGCCGCACCGCGTGGGGCACTTGGGGGTGTATCGCCATTGGATGTCATACGCACGGAAGTGGGCGCGAGAGAGGTCGAACGCCTAATCGAGCGGTTGGAAGACGGCATTCTTCTCTGATGCCGAAAGCCTTTCGAATTGTGAAAGCGAAGCGAGCCGGGGATGCATTCAGCGGGGAAGGCGCCCGCCGGCTGGGAGGGCGCTGGAGCAGCCACGGGAATCGCGTTGTCTATACCGCTGGATCCGCTTCACTAGCCACGCTGGAAGTCCTCGTTCATCTGGATCACGCTGCGCTGATACTTTCGTATGTTCTCTTCGAGGCAGTGTTCGATGAAGAGCTGGTAACGGAGCTGGAAGTCGATTCTCTCCCGCCAACTTGGCGCGATTACCCTGCTCCGCCGGAGCTGCAGCAGATCGGCGACGATTGGATTGCGGGCGGGTCCTCGGCCGTGCTGCGCGTGCCGAGCGTGGTTATTCCCATCGAGCGGTGCTACGTCCTAAATCCGGCCCATCCGGGTTTTTCAGCGATACAAAGAAGCGGTCCTGTGCCGTTCGAATTCGACAAGAGACTGGCACGAGGCTGATTGCGACTCATTGATTAACTCATCGCGAGATCACGGCTTTATGTTCGTCCACATGTCGGAAGCTACATAGCGGGAAAGATGGCCTGGATTGGTAGTGGCAACGATCAGGTCAGGCGTGGCGCTATTTAAGCTTAAAGCCTGTGCTGCAAGGATAACGTCGCAATCAAGCGCTTGCGGATGCGCAGTTGGCAAACCGCCTCGACGGGCCTTTCCCATAGTTGAGCCGCAATTTCTAGTTGTGCGGTTGTAAGAGGGAGAAAGTGTTTAGATTGCAAGCAGAAATACTTTAGACGGGCGATCTGGCTTGTGGCCTGTCGTTGTTCCAATTCTCGAAGCACTTCGTAGTAGGAGATAGCGGGCGCCAGCACACGATGTCCAGGTAATTCGCATTCATTAATCCAACGATGACATTGTTCAGAAACCGCGGATTTTTTGATTCCTGGTCGCTTGGAAACACTGCTCGTGAGAAAAGTATCCAGGACTACGACCATTAGCCAAGCTTCCTCGGTCGCAACTGGCCGTCGTTCGCACCAAATGCTTTCTCAAGGTCTTCCCAGAGCCTATCTTCTGCTTCGCGCTCCTCATCTGTCATATTCACGTCTTCCTTAGCCCATTGAGCGAAAAGGGCTTGTGTAGGAACGTCGGGCATGAGGGCCGTGCCATCCTCGCTCTGCCATTTGCGGAGCATTGCATCGAGCTCTTCTTCGCCGGTCGTAGGAAACACGGGCAAATGCTCATCGAGCATCTTTTTCACAAACTCAGACTGGGCAAGACCTGTCCGCTCAGCAACTGCGGAAATCCGCGCTTCTTCGAATGGAGTCAGGTCAATAGATAGGGTCATAAGATAATCTCCAATCAAACAGCGCGCTTACATCATGACTATACAGCAACTCGCCTGATGCGTCAAATTACTAAATGTTGATGGATAATGGCGATTGAGACACAGAAATCCCCCTGGCTAGTATGCTGGAAGGGCTTGGATGTGTTCAGAAATTGAAGGTTCATTGGGCAGGCAAGAGCGAAGGAAGTTATCATACCATAGGCGAATACAGTAACAATAGAAATGCGGGAGTACTAACCGGAATGGCTCCCGCTACCGAGCCCGTCCCTTGATATACCGCTCCGCAAACGTCAGAAACACGGGCCAGTTCGGCCCAGGCGTGTGTCCGGCGCTGTGCTGGCGGAAAGCCACTTCGCCGTCGATCAGCGGTGTTTCGATCGGGGGAAACTCCGTCGTCCCCAGATCCTTCTTTCCAAGCAGTTTGTACACCGGCCCGGCGGCTGCGCCGGCCAGGAAGGTGCCTTTGGCATCTACCCATCCATCGCCATTTGTAGCACCGGCGCTCAAGAACACGGGTCGCGGGGCACATAAAGCGACCAGCTCGTGCGAGTCCACCGGAAGATCGCCCCAGTTCAATGGACCGGCGTATTTGAGGAAGTTGCCGGCCATCCAGTAATACTCTCCCGTGCCGGCGACATTCTCCACGATCTCGCCCCAATCCCGCCGGTGCAGCTTGGCCCCGCCTTCGCCGGACGAGCTGACGAAAGCGATGGCGAAACGCGGATCGTAGGCCATGGCCACGATCGTCGCCTTGCCGTAGCGAGAGTGGCCTTCTATGCCGGCTTGCCTGGCATCCACGGAGTTGTCGGTCTCAAAATAGTCCAGCGCCCTGCTCGCTCCCCAGGCCCACGCGCGCAATGCTCCCCAATCGTCCAACTTTCGTGGCTGGCCCTTGTTGCACAATCCGATGATCCCTTTCGTAAGCCCGGCGCCGTTGTCTGCCTGGATGCTGTTGGGAGAAAGGATCGCGTATCCCCAACCTTTGGCGAGAACCTGCTGCTGCCAGCTAGGCCCGCCCCCACCGCCAAATTGCCCTCGACCGGCAAGCGGGAGACCTGCACCGCTAAGCGGGTTCCCGCCCGGCCTGGGTGGCGCTCCGCCGGGATTATTCGAAGGAGAACCTCCGGGCCTGGGACCACGGAAGTTGAAACCAAACTCCATGATCACCGGAACCCGGCCGGTTGCATTGACCGGGGTCGTCAGGCTCAATTGAACATCGACCTTAATGAGTGGGTATGAAGAGTTATCGACGTGGCCGACGAGCTGTTTCGTGACGACCGGCACTTCGCCGACTGTCTCGTTGCTCGTTCCCGTCACTTCCCATTTCACTTTAGGCGTCTTCTTAGGGACGCGGCCATAGATCTCGCTGTCGAAATCCTCCACGATCTCGGGCCGCCGCTGCTTCCACCACGTCCTCGCGTTCTTGACTGGCTTTCCGTGCTTCAACACCAGCGGATCGGGGAGATTCGGATAGGGATTAGCCTTTGACTCATCATAATTGGCGTAGAATGGCGATTGGCGGTTCATGCCGTCCCGACCTCGGCGCAACGACGTAATGTGCAGGAGGTCCATGATCCTCTGATGGTCTTGCTGCGCTGTCATTTCCACTGGGGGAGGAAGTGCTGCGGATTCTTGCGCTCGGGCCGCTCCTACACCCGCTGCGATAACTAGAACTACCGCAGAGACGCCCACCAGTTCGAGTATTCGGTTCATCGACACGACTCCTTGTCCGAGATGTCTATCCAGATGTAATATAAAGTCATGATTGTCAATTGGAGAGATGTCCGCTCTTGATCCACATCGATAACATCCGACCTAAAATGCTTCCGTATAGCTCGAGCAGGTACTATGCCGACATCGTCTCCACAAACCGTAAGTCGAATGCTTTTGCACCCGGTTCGACGAAGCGGACAAGACCTTCACCCTCTTCAGCAAGCGCACCGCGGTCCTTCTTTGTGAAGGAGTCGAATGGCTCAATCATAAGGGACGCTGAGCCTTTTGTCTTTTCGATCTTCCATCTGCCACTCACGAATCCGTCTACCAGAACCGTCGCCGCAACTCGCAGCCCCGGGAGATAGACCTTCGGGCGATGCTCGTCCGCGATTACACGCGTCCGCTTGCTGTGCGATAGGAGAAGGTTGTCGTATTCCGGCAAGAAGCGGACGGGCGCTGGAACATCGGCGTCCAGTAGCTGCGAGTCCGGCAAATCGAATAGCTCTCGGCGTCGCTCGTCGCGATAGACAACCAGATCCGGCTTGAGTCGTTCAACAGTCTCTCTTAGATTCAATCCCGACCACGTTTGCATATCAGTCGCGGATGCAGGGCCAAAAGCTGCCAGATACCGCTTCACAAGCTCTTGCAATTGAATTTCATGGGAGATCGGCTTGCCGATCCACGGCTCGGCAAGTGCAAACTGGGGATTGCCCGGGTAGCTCCATCCGTTCTTGACAGGGACTTGCACAAGCGGAAGATGGGTGCGCACTGCATAGCGCATCGCCCCGATGTCCTGGTCTGGCAAATAGCCTGAAAGCATTGCGCTGATGTCAGCAAACGTGCGGGGCTTCACTCCAATAAAGTCGCGACCGGCCGCGAGCAGTTTATCCATGCCGAAGCTCGCGTTGCGCTGCTTGACTATTGCGGCCCAGCCTGCAGTCAGCATTGGCTGAAGTGTCGCGCGGTATCTGACGTAATCGTCCGCAGTGACAAGGTGAAGCGTTCCGCGGATGAATGTCGCTTTGATAACACTCCGGTCCTCGATCGAACGAGCGAGATCTTCCCGACGGAAATCGCGAAGTCGCGTCCACAATCCAATATATGGCGCGGAGGCGGCTTGGGCCTGAAGCCCCACGAGCCTTTCGATCGAAGCGCAGACGCTTACGGTCTTTCGCTCTAATAACATCTGTCGGGATAATGTCGCTCGATTGAGTTCGCGCAAATTCAGAATGCGATCCGACATACGTCGCCTCTTCCTATTTTGGGTAGTCTCCAGCAACTCACGTTCGCCTGGCGCAAATAGCTAAATCGGCAACGCGTTCGAGGGTGGCGGGAGGGCGAGGCTCCTGCCGAGCTGATAGACCTCGGCTCGGCAAGAGCCTCGCCCAACGTCGTCCCAAGAATTGGGATTACGTGCATAAGCTCGTCGATGTCTCGCCAATGGTCTCTATTCACATACACTTATACTGTCGATTAGCGTCCGGTTTGGCTACATCCTCGAATGCGTATTCAGTTAGTTATCGTTGTTCAATTGTGGGCATGCTGGGCGTCTCCGGCCATCCGTTGGAAGACCAATTCAGCTTTTCGATACGAAGCTTCGGGGCGCCGAACGCCTCCGCGTCGTACGCGTGGTAAACGAGCCAGTCCGCGCCGTTCTCATGGAAAACCGCGTTATGTCCCGGGCCGCGCCACCGCTGTGAGCTTGAAACGAGGAGGGTTCCGCCTCCCTCCATCATGGGCTTGCCGTCGCGGTCGGAATAAGGCCCGGTAATCTTGGAGGATCTCCCCACTCGTATGTTATATGTGCTCGCCGTTCCCCGGCAGCAAAGATCGAAGGAGACGAACAGATAATAGAAGCCCTTACGGTGTACGATGAATGGCGCCTCGATAGCCCCTTTAATCGCTCCGCCACGCTCGCGGCCGGCTAACGAAACTAACTCGTGAGGCGTGTTCGCAGGTTTGCCGGTTTTGCGATCGAGCTTGATTAGCTTGACACCGCTCCAGAAGCTGCCGGCCGACAGCCACGGCTGTTTCTTTTCATCCAGCGCAATATTCGGGTCGATCGCATTCCAATCGTCGCTCAACTTCGATTCGATCACGAGGCCCTCGTCGTTCCAGCGATAATCTGGCCGTGTACGGTCAAGAGTTGCGTTGGTCGCGAGGCCGATGGCGGACCGGTTCTTGCCGAACGTGGAGACGGAGTAATAGAGGTGCCACTTGCCGTTGAAGAATGAGATATCAGGGGCCCAGTAGTAGTCCGTCGAGCCGGGAATCGTCTCCGAAGTCCACGGTATCTTCTGCTCGAATACCCGCCCATGCTGCTCCCAGGTAATCATGTCCTTGGAAGTGTGGACTGTAATTCCGCGCCCTGTGGAGAACAGGTAGTAGGTGCCTCCCTCTTTCGTCATAACGGGATCATGGACGCGCGACATCGAGCCCTGCAGGTGAAGTACACCTGTCTCGTTATCAGTCTGATTCGAAGCGTGCGCGGGGCTTTGCGAGTCGTACGAGCATCGACAATTCGAATCTGCTGCCCTATTCGAGGTCTTGGCATGCGATCCGGAACGGCCAGCCAATCCCAGAACAAGGATCGGTACGAAGCTAGACCCGATAATATGTCTCAGCCTCACGGTACTTTTCTCCGAAGACATTATATTCTTCTCTTTGCCGGCCGTCAAATGATTGGCTTTTGACCGGCTAATTGAGGGCTTCACATCCGTTCTCTATATCCAGCATCCGGCCGGCATTCGACCTACGGTATACTCGTAATCACCGGGCTGCGAGTTTCCAGCCTACTTCCTTGGAGGCCAAGATTGCGGGATCGAAAAGAAGGGTCGTTTGTTTCAGCATTGATCTGGGGGATGGCGCTTTCGGTGATTGTGGGGTGGTTTCCGATACTCGGACCGCTGGCGACGGGAGTGGCGGTTGGGCGGAAGGCTCGGCATCCGCTAACTGCGCTCGTAGCAGCTCTCTTACCGGCGCTCGTGTGGGCAGGCGGACTCTGGTTTCTCTCAGGGCGCGAGATCAAGATCGGCGGCCAGCTATTGATGCTCGGACCGCTATCGATACTCGGTATCGTCCAGGCCTCCTCACTGTTGGCTGGAGCATTGGCCGGGGCCGGCGGGAATGGATCGAAGATTGCCGGCGTTGCGGTCCTCGTGGCCGGTCTCGCATACTTCCTTCCGAAAGCCAGCGAGCTGGCGAAGATCGTCTCAAACGTGATGAGCGCCACACAGATCAAGTACGAGCCTGATAAGAACAAGACCTGCCCCGAAAACTTGAAACAGCTCTACACTGCGGTGCAGCTTTATGCGGATAGCTGGGACGGTCTCCTCCCCCCGTCAGATCGTTGGATGACCGCGATCAAGCCAATTGTAACGAAGAACGAGTGGCTGCACTGCCCGGAAGTGTCGAAGGGCCAGGGTCCCAAATTCGGCTACGCAATGAATCCCGAACTCGGCGGAAAGCGGCTCGACAAAATCGAAAACCGTCCAAATATCCCGCTATTCTACGACAGCAAAGACCTGCAGATCGACGCTCACGGAACACTTGATACGCTCCCGAAACCAGGGCGCCACACCGGAAGGAACAACGTTCTCTTTGCAGACGGTACAGTAAAGTAGCAGTAGATTTGCGGGAGAATGACGGTAATGCGCCTTTCGGAAACGGCTCAGTCTGGATGGCTCTGGCGAGCGGTGGCTTATGGCGGGTGCGCGGTTCTGGGTCTATGGATTATCGGATGGCTCCTCGGCGCTATGTTTCTCCCGCTGAGGAGGCACGGGCAGGCGGTCATGTGCCAGAGCAACGTCTTCCGGCTGTCGCGAGCGCAGCTTCTCTACGCGGACGACTGCGACGACCACTTTCCCATTGGCGACCGCTGGATGGACCGTACCATGCCTTACGTGATCGAAGACCGCCGTTTCCATTGTCCCACAGTTAGCCTGCCGGGCGAAACCAAGTACGGATATGCCATGAACTCGCAACTAAGCGGTTCGATTCGCGGAACGCTTGTCGACCCGGACAACATTCCGTTGATATTCGACTCTTCGAATCTGGCCGCAAGCGCGTCAGACCCGTTCACGAGCCTCCCAAACCCACCGCGCCATCTTACGAAGGCCCACCGGGGCATTCCGTCGAAACCCGGAAATTACGTAGGCTACGCAACAGGAAGCGCCCGCATTCTAATCGACCGCCAACTGTCGACAGCCCGGAAGGACCGGTGAGAGACAACGATTATCTTTATCGACCACCCGCGCCGCTCAGCCGTCGCCGGTTGTCGCGCGTACCTGCGTGGGGTTGGGCGCTGATCCTTCTGTGCATAGCGGTGACGCTGCAACTCTTCGCGGCGACCTTCCTCATCCTCGCCTTCGGACCGAAGAGCAACGACAACCCGCCTCTCTGTCAATCCAATCTCAGAAAGCTCGGCGCCGCCATCTCACTCTATGCGCAAGACTACGACGGCACTTATCCCCTTGCGCAGAACTGGATGGATGCCGTTCAATCCGTCGAGCAAGATGACGCGGTCTTCAAGTGCCCGCTCGTACAGCAATCCGACATCTTTGCTTACGGATACTCATTCAATAGCTCGCTCGCGCAGTTGAAACACAGTGCGTTCTCCAATCCAGCTCTAGTCGCGCTCGATTTCGACTCCGCACGAACGCGGCGCAACGCAAACGATGCCGTTACCAGCCTTCCCGA
The DNA here is from genome assembly GCA_041487935.1 of Chthonomonadia bacterium. Lineage (GTDB taxonomy): Bacteria > Armatimonadota > Chthonomonadetes > Chthonomonadales > CAJBBX01 > JBGPOG01. Next base: position 20,409 of record JBGPOG010000010.1, read on the forward strand.
TCCGCCCCGCCATCGCGGAATCTCGCCGGGCAGGCCGGGAATGAGCTGGGGAAACAATATCGGGTACGTGGACGGGCACGTCGCGCTGGTGCCGTTGCAGTTTAAGGACGATAGACGATAGACGATAGACGATAGACGATCGGCTAATGCTGAGCATTGGCGGTCACAGCGCATAAACGATGTGTGAAGTATACGGAGTGTCCTCGAGTTAGGCCAGCGA
>JBGPOG010000011.1:0-20072 GCA_041487935.1 Chthonomonadia bacterium
CCTGCTGCTTCGGTGAATATAGAAGCTGTTGGCCGTCGTAGAGATCGAGCTGCTGCTTGGTGATGTCGCCGGTTCCGTGATATTGCGGACCGGAATAATCCCGCCCGTAGGAAATCACACGCTCGAGGCTCGGCAATCTTCTTTCCGCTCCGCCCGGCGCGCGCGCCTCGAAGGCCGGCTGCCCGGTCTGATACCAGAAGGCCACGCTCGAAAAGTCGTCTTCGCGCTCGTTCCAGCTCATGCTTTTGTTGTTCGGGTTTTCGTCCGGAGCGATCCAGCCAAAGTGTTCGATAGTTACTTTGATCCCCTTCTCGAATACGAGCGGGTCGTTCAGATGCCACCGGTAGGCGCTGGTGTGCCCGCCGACGATGCCCCACTGGTCGAAATAGGGTGTGCCGAAATAAGGCGTGAGGGTCTTCTTCAAGCCCCACGCGGAGAGGAAGTAGTCTTCTGTGCCGGTGCCCTGGATGGAAGGGGTCGTTTCGCCATCGATGTAGATTCGCTCGTCGCCTTCGCCAAACCAGGCCGGGCTTCGTGTCCGTACCGCCAGAACGGTTCCGACGTAGTGGCCCTTTCCTTTCGTGTCCAGAATAAGATAATCCTTGCCCTTTTCGACCGGGTACTCCTGTCGATACTGGGCGTAGAAATAGGGCGTGTCCTTCGCAATGCTCTTCTTTTTGATCCAATCGATATTGTAGTAGAGCAGGTTGACCGGCTTGTCGCCCTGATTCACGATCTCGATCTTCGCGGATTTCTTGAACGGCATGTGCCAGAAGCAGTTATAGGAGTCGGCATCCTCCACGATCACGGGCAGGCTTATCACTTCGCTGCGCTTGCCGAAGCAGTTCGCAAAGAAATCTCCGACAGGCGCCTCGACCGCCGGACGGGGATTTCCGTCCCAGTAGATGCGCAAGAGCATGTCCTGATGCGTGGCCGAGCCGTTCTGCGCCCAATCCTGGATTTCGGGACCCAGGAATGTCACCCAGATGTGCGTAATGAGCCCCGGGCCTTTTTCGTCCAGCAGCACGTGGGTCGCGCCAGGCGCCACGCGGAAATTATCGGAATTGCTGCGCTCTTCGAGATCGTGCTTTGGCGGGGCGTTCGGGTCGTATTTACCGTCTTTGCCCTGCCGAAACGTGGAGGTCGCGCGGCGGCTCCGGCCTTCTTGAGGCTTTGCCAGGCTGCCCATGACCCCGGGCCCTTCCTGGGCCGAACAAGCGGAAACGCAAAGGCCGGCGGCGAGGGTCGACAGCCACCGTCCAGTAGGGTTCAATCGAATCAAGGCGTTGCTCCTTCGTCGGAATGATGTGCTGCGCTAGGATTCATTAGCGGGATTAGTTGGCCGGTATGCGGATTCTATTTCACCTGGCATGAATCCTACAATCGTGAGACAATCAAGCGTTTCGAACGGGCGATGCAGTCGGTAACTTTGGCGAGGATCAAATGAGAAAGAACCGCGAGGCCAAAGAGCGATACGTGGAGTTGGTGAAATTCCTGATCGAGAAGGGCGCGATCGTTAAGATCAAGGACAAGGCCGGAAATACAGCGCTGTCGCCGGCACTGGGCAAGAACCAGGCTGAGATTGCAGCGTTAATTCGGAAGGCGGGGGCGAAGGAGTAGCGGTCTACGAAGCCGTATGCATTGCCGTGGAGCTGCAACGATAATGCCATCCTGAAAGCAACGTTCTTCAAAGCTCCAAGAGGTCTCGATCTATTACTTATCTCTTCGATAGGCAGCTTTCAGGAAGCTGTCCCAGGTGGCCAGGGCGGGCTTAGGACGCTTGTCGCTTGTCTGCATTCCGGTGTAGGCCCAGATGCGCGCCAGGTCATCGGTGGGAGGCGGGAGCTTGGCGCAGAGCTTCTCGAAATCCGTGGTGGCGAAGTTGATTACGAACTCATAACGGTCTCGCACCGCAGTCTTTAACAGAAGGCCGGTGAATCGCCTCTGTTCATCCTCCGAACCACGAAGCGTGATTTTGTAGGCTTTCAGCTCGACGTCTTTCGAAGTCATTCCCGATTCCGAGACTGCGATCGGCTTGTTGAACGTTCTGGCGAAGTCGAAAAAGCTTGGCGGAAGGGGACGCGGCGTGTCGTAACTCATAAAAGGGTAGAGGCTCATGGCGCAGACGTCGCTTTGCTTCATCAGGTCCGCGACCTCTCCAGCCTGGTCTTTGTTCCTGGCCTCTTTTGCCAGTCGCTTGTAGTGCAGCACCTCCGTCGTGAAAAAGACCGGCAGGCGGGGATACTGCGCCTTTACAGCGTGGTACGTTTCCCGGTAAAGCTCCTTCACCTGGATCCACTTGGCCGGGTCGTTGGAGAGCAACACGTTCAGCTCGACTCCGATCGCCAGGTAGTCGGGGTTCATCGCCTTCACCGCCCGAAGGGTGAAACCGATGAAAGCCTTCTTGACCTCCGGGCTGTTCAGCGCGAGTCTGTTCCACGGCGCGGGCAGAGGGAGGTTGTCCTTGTCTCCCCAGTACGGCGCGATACCTGAACGGTCCTTGTTGAGGGGAGAGATTGAAAGGAATATCTTCTTGCCGGCAAGCGGCCTATAGCGGAAGTTGTTCTCTACATCCTTCGAAAACGGCTTGCCGGCGAAAGCCTCGGGCCAGGGAATTCCGCCGATCATCATTACCGAGACGATATCGCCGTGAGCGTTTGCGAATGCCTGAGAGGTATTGAATCCCTCGAGCGAAAGGTCCGCGGGCCAGCCGGTGAAGCCGAGGTGGAATGGGCGGCTAACTGGGGTCGGCTGGGCAGCAGCGAGGTTCGTGTTGATCAGCAAAAAAGCGACTGCCCAGCCCTTCATCTTGCAAGGGAGCCTCATGATACACCTTGGGATAGTCTGAACCATGATTGATCGGATTTATTGATGGACTATGATTGATTATGGCAGATCATGGTAATCAGTTAATCCGATAAATCGTGGTTCAGACGGGCAATTTACCGCAGCTTCCGGCGGTCGGTCAGGCGGCGGAAGGCGTCTTCCCAACGGCAGACGGTGGTGACGAAGGTGGCATGGGACCAGGTGAGCGGGGAAACCGACAACGGTTCGCCCGTATAGGGATGAAGCTGCTCCGCAAGCGTTCCGGACGGATGGGCGTGCGCCATTACCCATCGCAGGAGCTCCATCGGGCGCTGAAGGTCATCCGCTGTGGTTGCGCGCGCAATGTGCCATTGGGCGAGCCAGAGCGTGCAGAGGAACCATGGGTTGCCGGGGACCTGCTGCGTGTCGTGTGTCATGCGGTAGTAAGGGTCATTTTGATAGCGGGCGATGCCTCCGACAGAGGTCTTGCACCAGAGCTGATCCGAGATCGCCTCCATCGTATTGACAACTCGCGGGTCATCCGCGCCAAACATCCCAAAGAGAAATACTCCGCACTGGCTGCTGTCCAGAACCGTGTCTTTTTCCCATTGGCGGTTCCGATGGACCAGTCCGCGGATGAACCGCCCCTGCTCCGGGTCGAACATGTGGTGGATGGTGGCTTCCTTGATGTCACGCGCGGCGTTGCAATAGCGCTCGGAGCGAACGGTGTCACCGAAAATCTCCGCGAAGTTCGCGGCAGCGGCCAGGCCTGCCCAGACGCTCGCCACGGTGAAAAGATGGATCCCCCGCCGCTCCTCCCACAAATCCCAGCTTGCGTCAGGAAGTTGGGTCCGGATATCGCGGTAGCCCCAGAGGAAGTCTCCGGCCCGCTCGATCAGCCGGCCATAGAGCGCTCGGATGAAATCGATATCGCGGCAGGCCGAGTAGTGCTCCCAAAGTGCGTAGAGGGTTAGGGCGGTTTCGTCTTCCTGGATCGGAAGCTGGAGCATTCCGTCCGGCCCGCACCAGGGATGCCAGGAGCTGCCTACTGAGCCATCGGGATTGTATTTGTGCATGAAGTACCCGCCCGGGCTCAGCAGCTTGGAGCAGAAACTGAAAAAGCGCTCGGAGACATCGTGGTAACCGGCGAGGTCCAATGCCTGCGCAACCAGCGCGCCGTCTCGCGGCCAGAGGTAGGAGTACGAATCGCGGTTGTATGCGAGCGCGTCGGAGTCGTTTGCGGCAAGGATGGCGCCCCGATTGTCTATCTGTGTGCGTAGGATGAGCAGGCTTTTCCGATAAAAGGAGCGGACGTCGTCCGGCAGGCCCCTGTGTGTTCGGTCGTGGGAGACCCACTGTCTCCAATACGCGCGGACCCTGCGCAGAATCGTCTCCGGCTCGAGCTCGCGGACGATCTGATTCAACTCCAATATCTGTCCGAGGTCTTCGCCCGCGCCGATCCAGTAATAAACGTTAGCGGTCTCTTCCAGCATAACGTGAACGGCGCCGGTGGAGTCGACCGAGCCCTGTGCGATGGGGTTGCGGCCAAGGAGTCCGTCCTCAGCGTCGCGCCAGGTGCCCTCGGAGCCGAGGTGCTGTTTGATGCCCGTTGCAAACGAGCTCAACCCCCAAACGCGCTCCGTCATGGCATTGACTACAAACCAGTGGCGGCCTTTATAGTGGATAATTGAGCGATCGCCTGGGTGGTAATAGGCGGTATCGCCATCGTATGAGCCGCCGACGTGGAAATCCTGGTGGAAGAAGAGCCGGAGATCGCGCTTGCCTCCAGCCAGGTTCTTGATCTCGACCTTGCGAAGGAATAGATTCAGATCGAAGTCCACACAATCGCGACAGACCAGCTCGATGCCGATTTGCTTGTTTGTCACAGTGACTTCCGTAACGAGGGTGTCTGGCTCGTAGCGGAGATCGCGCTCCCATTGGTCTTCGTCTACCCATGAAAGAGTGCCGTCGACCCACAATCCAAAACGGAAGGGATGGCCGAGTGTGTGGTTCGACTGGCCCACATAAGGGTAGTAGAGCTCACGAATTCGGTATCGATTATCAAAGGCAACAAGCATATTGCCATTGCCGATGGGTAAGTCGCGTGGCAATTAATCCTCCCGGAGGCCCGAATGGAGCGACTCCTTTTGGTTTATCGGCGGTTCGGGCGCCGGTCGCGAGTCGCGGGACCACATCGCCGGCCCCTTATCCAACTCTGCCGTCGAAAGAAACAGTCTCAAATCATTAAACTATGTCGAAAACGGATTGAATTCGTTCGTCGTCCCATGACTTAAATAGATCGGCAGCAGGTGCACGATCCGATTCGTCTCGGTCGCACAAGCTGGCGAGTAGGTCGCGATCGTTGTTCCACTGCACGCCGTCGAAGAACTCGATTCCTTCGTGATCCCGGACTTTGTACAGTGCTTTTCGAGTATAGCACGTGCCAAGATAGACGTAGTCCAAGCCGGCATCCTTCGCCCAATTGATTGTGCGCCACATCATCCATTTGCCAAGTGAATGGCTTTTCAAGTAGGCCGTGTCGAAGAAAGAGAACCAGTAGTGCGCCATTCCGCCGGCGAGGCAAGCGAATACGTAGCCCAGCGGCTTCTCGCCGCTGCTGAAGGCCAGGATATCAGTCAAGGTTGGACGCGACAGGAGATAGCGCAGACGTAATTCGTTCATCTCCCCGCCGGAAAATCGCTCTTCGGCGTACTGTGCGCAGAACTCCACAAATGCGAGATTCGAGGACAGGAACTCGGCCTTCGGAATGACAGAAAGCGCGATTTCGAGGCAGGCCACCTTGCGGTCCACGCGGCGGTTCTCGGAGGTGTCTTTGAACTGCGAAAGATCGATGCGGAGGCTTCTTGCTAAATAGAAAACCTCCGGGAGCAGCTCGAGGTTGCCGGTGTAAGGCAGGAAGCCGCGAGCGTAGATTTCCGGCAGCTCTTCTTGCCGCTCCTTCAGGCAGTAGGCGGCGTACGAGAACGTGTAGGTGGAGTAGTCGTTTCGGTACTCGGAGTGGAAGAGTTTCATAAGGCGCAGCTTATACGGCGTCATATCTATGCGGGGCTGAACCCCCGCGCTCAAGAACGGCACGGCGCCTGCCTCCGCAGGCACAAGGTGCAGCTTGCGATTTTGGGCAAAGTGTAGCTCGCGGTATCAGCCAAGGCGATACTGGACTAAAGGGCTTCTCGTTGCTCGGATCGGGGTTCGCCATTACGGTCCGGTGAATCGTTCTTTCACTATTTTAGCCACCGCCTCGATCGTACCGCCCATTCCGCCGCTGGTCATCAGGACGACAACGTCGCCGGGCCACAGGGTAGGCTTCAGCAACTCTACAACGTCCTCGCTCGATGCGGCTAATTCGACCGGACAGCTATTCCCGCTTAGAATGGCGTTAAGAATCTCATCGTGGCTCAACTCTTCGCTGGAAGCCAGCCCCTGGAGCTTTGGGGGGCTGAAGACGATGACCCGGTTGGCTTCGCGAAACATGCCGGGGTACCATTCCAGGGCTTTTCGTGAACGGAAGCTAAACGTGTGCGGCTGAAAGACGGCGGTTACTTCGGCTTTTGGATGCCGCTCGCGTACGGCTCTTAGACACGCCGTAGCTTTGGGAAAAGAGCTGGAGAGGTCTTCGTAAACGGTGACGCTTGCTCCGGACGCCTTCGATTCGAGCCGGCGGCGGAGTCCCGGGAAAGTCGCGAGCGATTTACGAGCTTCTTCCGAGGCGAGGGCGGCAAGCTCTAAGAGTATCGCCGCCGCACCAAGCGCGTTTTCGACGTTATGCTCTCCGAGAAGGCTCATCTCGAAATCCGAGACCGGATTCCCATTCGATAATGCCGTGAATTTCGTCTTGCCTCCTTGAAATCGACGGTCGCATGCGGTCCAGTTTGCGTCCGAAGATTTCGCGGAGTAGGTTACAACTCTGCAGCGGGCCTCGGCAGATATCTCCGGAACGTTCTTGCCGTCCGCACATGCCACGAGAAGCCCGCTCTCCGGGATCTCGCGGACGAGCTGTTTGTAACAATCGACGTACTGCTGCTCGGTTTTGAAGACATTGAAGTGGTCGTATTCTCCGGACGTGAGCAGCACGGCGCGAGCGTTGTAGAAGAGAAACTTGGATCGGGCATCCCAGTTCGATGCGGGATATTCATCGCCTTCAAGCACGAAGTAAGCGCCGGCGCCAATGTGGGCCGTCGACGAGAATCCGAGCGGAACCGCGCCAATGAAATAGCTGGGATCCTTGCCGCTTTCCCGGAGCATCCAGGCGAGAAGGGCAGTCGCGGTCGACTTGCCATAACTGCCCGCTACGACGATGTTTCGGGTTGTATTGGTGAGCGACTGGAGGACTTCAGGAAAAGATTTTATCTCGGTCTCGCCGAGCGCCCGCCGCTCAAACGCTTCTTTAACCTCGTCGTTGGTTTCAGGTGTGAGTTTGGCGTGCTTGCCGATTACTATTAGATCGACTTGTTTGGGGATGTTCGTCGCACTATGCGGGGTTAGACACGGGAGTCCTTCGCGATCGAGGAAATCGCTGATCGGCGGGTAGTAGCCTTCGTCGGAACCAGTCACGTCCCAGCCGCTATCCCGCATCAGGTTGGCGACAGCGCTCATTCCGGCGCCGCAGATACCGATGAAGTGAGCGCGGCGCTTTGACGCGGGAGATTCCATGATAGAATCTTACCCGATGATGTGGGAATAGGACGACAAGGACCTATCGGACCAATTGACTATCATGGCGCGCCATTCGCCACGGCGTCGTCGTCTCGAACGGGGATTGGCTCGGACCAATCGGTGTGCTCGCTTTCGAAGGTCTTACCGTTCACTTTGAGGAGCATCTTCTTGACGTGAGAGAATTGTGCGAGCGCCTTACGGAGGGCATTCTGCGCAAGTGACTCCGCCGAATCTCCGGAATTCTTGAGGGCATTGAACTCTTCGCTCACGTCTACGGTGGCGATGCCGCCATCGACGGATACCTTGAGGAGCTTTGTTCCGGCGGGGATCGCGCTCGGGCGGCTTTTGTCGTCGGCGGTTTGGAAGAGGGCCGCCAGAGCGGCGGAGACCGGGTCTTTGTCCTTAGGCGCTTCGACATTTTCCTCTTTGAGGACGACCTCGTTGCCTTGCGTGACAGGCCTCGATACCTTGACTCGCCCGCCGGTTGGGCCGGCCTGGTCGTCGGGCTTGCCGCACCCGCCTGAAGATACCAGGTAACCGGCAATACACCCGACAACTATCACGAGTAACGCGATCGAAAACCTGCGCATAAAAGGTTACCTGACGATCTCTTTCATGGGCGAGAGATCGTCCTCCGGTAGGGCGCCCTCGAAATAAGCGCGGATTCCGTCGAAAATGGCCTGTGCGACCTTCATCTGGAAGCCCTGGTCCATGAGTTTCTTGCGGTCACGGCTGTTGCTAAGATATCCGGTCTCGACCAACGTGGCCGGCATGGTGCTTGCCCTGAGCACCGCCAGGCCATTTGTATAGAGCTTATGGTCGGAGCGGGCGCCCCGATTGGGAAGTCCGCTCACCTGCGCTACACGCTCGGCGATCGAATGCGCCAGAGCTCTGCTGCTTTCGTCATCCGCATGATAGTAAGCCGTCGATCCGGATGCCGACGTGTTAAAACCATAGTCATCGACGTGGATGCTCACGAACATATCCGCGTTGTTGTCGGTGGCAAGACCTGGGCGTTCGGAAAGACCGACCTCCACATCCTTTGTACGGGTCATCAATACGTTGACCCCTGCATCCTCGAGAAGCTGACGCAGGAACCTTGCAATCGACAGCGTGATATTCTTTTCATAAACTGTACAGCCGTTGACGACGGTATGACATCCCGTTTGCTTCGGTCCGCCATGGCCGGGATCCACGACGACGATCAGATCTTGCAGCTTGCGTCCGACGCCGCGCGGCACCGTCAGGTTGATGACGACGCCATCTTGCGCGGGCACGAGCTTGTAGCCTACCATTTTGGCGAGATCGATCACCACCCTCGCGCTGCCGGGCTTCTCACCTTCGCCCGCGTGGTAGCCCGAGAGGAAGGGGTGCTCGCTCTCCCAATCCTTTTGCTCGGTCTCGACCGCGCAGTTCGGAATGTCCACGGCCAGGCGCGTGGGTTCGGAAAGTAGTTTAACTGTCACGCCGGCTTTTGCACTGGTCGTGATTTTGAGTCGGGCGTGGAAGGCATCCATGGTTTGCAGCTCCACGTCCGTGAGACGGCCGCCGGTCGCCGGAGGTTTCGCGGGATGCGTTTCATTCGGTGTCGCGTTAGTTGGCGGCCCCTCATCCTGCGTTGGCCCGTACACTGACTTTACGTCTTGCTGAACGGTCCCGGATCTCTCGCCGGGCTTTCCCGGCTGCTGGACAGGAGTCGCTTGACCGGTGTTATATTGAGGTTTGGCGCGCAGCTTCGATTCATCGTTTTTCGCGGGGCTGCGCGGCAGGGCGCCCGCGAGGCGCGATTGAGCGGGGACGGATCTCAACGCCGAGATCGTGGCGTCCGCAATCTTTCGATCCTCAGAACGCGGCGCCGGCGCACCGGTCTTCCCGCCTCCCGGCGCCTTGTTCGGTTCGGAATTTCCAGATTTCGCTTCGCTCTTAAGCAGTCTCGAGGCATTCCATGGATTCGTCCCATGCCAATCCAACGAACCAGCAGTCTGAACTGCTTTCTGCCGTGTTGCTGCGGACTTTGATTCGGCTTCCTTCGTGACTGCCGGTTCTATCCTAGTTTCGGCCCTCACAGCGACCGGCTTAGGCGATCCGGCAAATTCGAACGCGTGGGATCGGTTTGTCGATGCGGCCGTTTCTGCACGAAGCTCGTAACCTGGCGCGAGACCCAACTCGATCTCCAACCCATTAGCCGTCTTCGCGAGCGTAATTCGATTAACCCGTTTTGCGTCGTCAGCCGCCGACAGCAGGTTCGATCCGGTCCCAGTCGCCCCGGGAATTTCGAGTACGATGCGATCGGGGACCGGGGATTTCAACTGAATCGGGAGCGGAAAGGCTGTCGTAATGCGGAGGGTACCGCCGTCGAAAGCGAACGAAACGATCTTCGCCCGAATATCGCAGGTTCCAGATGTAAGCGAGTGCTCGGCGGCAAGATGCAGCTCTATCAATGAAAGCGGCAGCATCGGCTTACTGCCGGGACGCGCGATCGCAATTTCGGAATTGGACCCGTCGGCGAATGTAACCAACGCGGCGTCCTCCCTGCGGTTCAAAGCGTAGGTGGCGTAGAAGGCGCGCAAGGATTCGAGGGGAACGTAAACTTCGCGACCGTCGAATAGCGAGGCATTGCGCAAGGACACTTCGTGGCCGGCTACCTTTAGCTTGACGGGAGTCAACGTCTTAGCCGAGAGACGTAACTGCAGGGCGCAGATGATAATAAGGGCAAGGGGAATTCGAAGACCTAGCCGCAGGCGAGCGCCTGAGCGGAGCGCGCATATCCTCACTAAACCGACCCTGCCTTTCGAGAATCCCGGCAGGCCACAAGTATTGGCTCTGCCCGGCAGCATACCGGCGGCCTAGTATAGCGGGTTTTTCACCGATTGTCCAGTATTAATTGTCAGCTATTCACATTTCACGCGAGCGGATCGACAGCGATTGACAGGTTTGGCTGCCAGCCACGGCACACAGGCGGCCATGCATGGCCGCCCATAGTACATTCGAAACAATCCGTCAGAGAATGGACTCTCCGATTGACCGCTTTTTACAACGGTGAGACGACGTTAGTCGTCGTGCCGTTCACGTATTCGACCTTGGTCCGATAATACGCGGTCTTATTGGTCAGGGTGAACCTCGCCTGGACCGGCAGCTTGGTAATTACCTGCTCCGAGATCACCTTCTTGTCTTTATCCAGAACCGCGAAGCGGACGCGGTCCACGAGTGTGGGCTCGCCTTTCCAGGTTACGAACAGCTTTCCGTCCTTATCGATGCTGCCCGCAATCGTATCGCTCCTGCGCGGAATCTGTGTTGCGTTATACGCGGCCTGCTCGATATCGGGTGTATTGGCGGCGACCGCTTCTTGAGCGAGAAGATCGGCGTAGGTATTGCCGGACTGCGCCGCCGGGCCGAAAAGATACTGGTTCCCAAAGCTCCGTATGGGCGCCGGGCCGACATAGATCGCCGTTGCGCCATTGTATCCGCCATAAACCGGGCCGCTGAAAAGCCGGCCGGTAAAGTATCCGCTTTGCGCGTGAGCGGCGCCTCCGACGAATACGGCCGCCAGTGCAACGTTCAAGAGTCTTAGTTTCATTTTCGTTTCACCTCCACTTAGAATTGCCGTTTTCATTTACCTTTACATACGATTGATTGACTCTTTAAATCACCGCCATGTTCCGATTGTTATGTATTTCACAGTCAAATCAACGTAACCTTTCCAGGCCGGTTACGTCCTTACTTGTGAGAACAAAAACGAATGCTGGAAAGACGGGCAAGGGGGCCCGGTCAAGAATTGGAAGGGATGGTGATTAGGATGTACGACTTCGAACAACAGATCCGGGTGTGGCTTCAATTCAATGCCATGGAGGCGCCCGTTGAGATATCGGTGCCCTGGAACGTACTGCGATACCTGGATACGCATGGTGAGCGGTGCATCGCTCCGGACGGCTCGGTGATCTACTTTCATCCCGAGATGCCTGCGAGAACGCCCGTGCAAAAGCGGTTAGAGCTTTGCGCGGCGGCCGCGTAAACGTCGCAGGGTCTTGCTTCAAGCAAAACGCCGGAGGGTTTCCTCCGGCGTTTTGCCGTGCGGCGATTACGCGCCGGCGCTTCAATCCGTTCCAAGCTTGAATAATGGGACGAGGATCTCTTTGGGCTAATTCCGAAGCTGCGCCGCGAAATACGACGGGTTCAAGCCTTCTCCGGTGGCGCGGCGGAGAGCCTCTTCCCATGGATAACAAGCTCCAACGGCGAAGACATTCTCTTTGAGCCACTCGCCGACTTTTTGACTGGTGAAGAGGACCTCCTCCGGCTGCCCCTCCAGGACATTTGTTTTCAAGTGGTGCAGCAACTGGGCGGCCATGATCTCGCCCAGCAGATAGTTCTGGTAGTAGACCGGCGCCAGGGCAAGGTGCAGCTTGGCTGCCCAATCCGGCGAGTTGCGGCCTTCCGGCCGGCGGACGCCCTGGTATTTTTCAACCGTGTCCCACCACATCGAGTTCAGATCCCTATCCGGGTTGCGGTACATCTCCCGCTCGAACTTCGCCATCGTGACGATCCACCTGGTGCTGATCAGGAACTGTACGCGCAGCTCTTCTCTCGCGCTCGCGCTGAGGCTCTGGGTCTCCCCAGCCGGAACTCCCGCGTACAGGCGCAGCCACACAGGATCCTTGCTGAACCGCCCCATAAGCTCGGCAATCGCTTCTGTGGAAAGCGTGTGCGCAATCGTGCGCAGGAGGAACGGCAGGGAGGCGTTGTTGTAATAATCGTAAACCGCGTGGCCGTACTCGTGCAGCATCGTACCCATCCACTGTTCATCGGCAACCACGTTGCAAAGCACGCGTACGTCGCCCTCGCGGTCGATATCCGTACAAAAAGCGTGTTGGTTCTTGCCGTCGCGCTCGAACAGATCGCTCCGTTCGATCATGGTTTCAACAGGAAGGCCGATCGCTGCGAAGAATCGCTCCGTGAGGGCGACGATGTCTTTGCCGGCAAAGCATCGATCAAGATCGAGGTCGCCGGGAGGCGTCTCCTGGAAGAATGGATCCGTGTAGTGCCAGGGCTGGAGTTCATTCGGATCGATTCCGAAGCGAGCCGCCTGCTGTCGATCGAAGTCAGCCTTCCAGGCGTCCCAGTATGGGTCGGATTGGGCGATCAGGTTGTCAAAGATCGCAAAAACGCGAGTCTCATCCAATTCGTCGAGCCTGAAGGCCATGTCGTAATAATCTGAGAATCCCAAATTGCGAGCGGCTTCGTTTCTGGTTCGAACCATTTCGAGCACGCGATCCGTAACGACGGCGCCCAATTCCTTGCCCGCCTCCCATGCCGCGCGGCGAAGATTCGAATCTGCGGACTCCCGAAGAATCTTCTTGACCTCATTGTCCGTGAGCGGGCGGCCATCAACTTCCGCGCGGAAGTTGTTATACTCCTGGTCGACTTCGGCTTCCAGGTGTGCCAAACGGTCGATGACTTCAGGTGGCATCTGTTCAGCCAGATACATTCGGAGAAGGACGTTGTGCTGTCGGGCAATCAGCGGATCGGAGAATCCTCGTGCAGAAAGCTCCTTCAGCAAGGCGTATTCGGACGGATTTGCGTAGACCTTCCGGAGGGCAGACGTGATCTGCTCGGCTCGAGACGTTGCCTCGTCGGTGCCGGTAAGGGCGCTTTCCCATCTAGCCAGCGCACATTCGCGCTCCAGCGGCTGAATCACTGCGACGTGTGAGTCGATAAACTCCTGCATTCTTTCGTCGTTGGACATACGAGTTGCCAACCTCAAGTAGGATGGAGCATTCTAGCCTATGATGCGGAGACGTGTAAAGCGATCCGGGAACGAGTTGGCAGGGCACGGCCCGTATGAGTGAAGTGAATCACTCGCGGGTGTTATCAGGGATGGGAGAAATCTGATCGAAGTCTACGCACTATCCAACAATCGAATTCCGCACATACGCTGTACACCAGCCGCCGTGGGAGGATTCGGCCTTCATTACAACGAATTCACAAAAGATTATGGCCCATACGGCGGGAGCATTGGCGAATTGGCGTTAGAACAGGCGTCGGCGATACTGGTGATTCTTCTGTTTAGCGCTGCAATCGTTGCCGGCAGAACGACTGCGGGACGGGCCTGGCTCCATCGGGTGGCCGGTGAGCCTCACCGCCAGGCAACAAAAGCCGATGCGCCACTTTCGCGCCAGCCCGTCGCGAAGCCTCAACATCCAAAACTCCGGCCGGCGAAAAGCCGTACTGCTAAGCGTGCAGTCCGTAAATAAGAGCAACCCTTTGTCGAGGTCTCCGGCACGACGGCGCGGTTTCGTGATAGCGATCGGCGCGTTCCTTCTGATCGCGGCGCTAATCGGGTCCGTTCCCGCTTTGCGCTGGCAGGGATACCAGGAGAATCGAATCGCCTGCCAAACCAACATGAGGAGGCTCTCTACAGCGCTCTTGCTCTACGCCCAGGACCACGAAAGCTGCTTTCCACCCTCGCAATACGTGCGCTCTGATGGCAAATGGCGGACGTGGGTGGATGTCCTGGATCCATATACGGGCAGGCGCGATCTTGCGGAGTGCCCTATCAACAAGGCGCCGGGAGGCCTCAGCGCTCAGTTTGAATTTGCGTATCCGTACAGCTACGCGTTGAATTCGCGATTCTTCGGCGCGTTCGGTCCGGGCCCATTTCCGCTGGATAATCTCGAGATTCCGTTCAAAACCGCCCTTCTGGTCGAAAGCGGCAAGAGGCGCAAGCAAAGTCCGTTCGGTCCGGCTTACGGAAGCGAGGTGGCGAACACCTATTGGGACACGGGCGCAGATCCATTGGCATACCCATCGCCTCACAACGGCAGCATGAACGTGGCCGCCGCCGACGGCCACGTGCTCGGTTTGAGAATAGCGCATTACAATCTTAATGGACACGATCCACAGTTCGGCCGCTTGGGGGGCACAATCTACAATTGGAACGGCGGGCATCCAAACGGAGATACAGCGGGACCTCCGCATGAGTAAATCACAAAAACGCTTGCAAACATGGGCAAACCCTTGTATAATGCTAAACTGTTAAACTCGAATGCTCCAGTGCGACCCCCCGCACCCACACGCTCACGATTTCCAGGAGGAAGATTCATGACTCGACGGGCAGCGTGTAGCCCCGGCTTTTGGAAGCACAACCTATTTGCGTCGACCGCTTTAGGCGCCGCTACGATCCTATTAGGATGCGGGGGTGGCGGCGGAGGCGGCGGCGGCAATAACGGCGGCGGCAATCCGCAGGCATGCGGCAGCCCCTCCGGTTCTACGACGGTCGTAGTCTGCGGGCGGGTGGTCAACAATGCGGATGGCTCCGGCGTTGCGGGAGCAACCATCTCCCTCCGCAATGCTGCAGGCACGGTTCTGACCAATGGAACCGGTGGGGCAATTTCGGCCGCGACCGATGGAAATGGCAGCTTCATTATCACCGGCGCTCCGGCGGCTGCAGTTCAATATTCTGCCGATCCACTGCCGGGGTCAAATTTCTTTGCGAACATGGCAAAGGTGAACGGCGCAGTCTACTTCTACCAGAACAACAACACGGCGAACACCAGCAAGTGTTTCCCAGCTCTCAAAGGGGGCGCCGCGCTTCCCGCCGGTGACACGAAGGTGATCGACACCGTGTTGTTCCCGGGTAATGCCCCGCCGCCTGGGCCGCAGTTCGGATGCCCAAGGTAAACCCCCGGACGTTCGAATAGCGCAATCAATCGCGTTACATTGTTGTCAATTGCCCCCGCGTGACCGTTCCTTGCGCGGGGGTTTGGGCATGAACGGGCCCAATAAACAATGCGCCGGCTTCTGCCCACAATGTTCGCCATTGCCGCTCTAATCGGACTGGTCGTGCTCTATCGGATTGCCCAGCGCTTCGATCCGACCGCACAGATGCCTCCCGGTTATCGCGACGCCGGACTTGGCGACGTCGGTATTCGCATGGGGCCGTCGAATATCGCATTTCGACATGACGGGCGCAACGTCTGGATCATCCACGCGGATAGAATCGATCTCCGTCACCAGCCCGGGGGCGACTTCGATGCGCTGAAAAGCGCCGATTTCAACGGAATCACTAACGGCACACTCTTTCGAGAGGGCAAGAAGGACGCGGGTTTTTCAGCGAAAACGGCGACCTACGACCAGAATTCCCAGCGGTTCGACGTACGTGGAGACATTAGAATCCACACCGTACACGGAGATACATTGTCCTCCGAAGAGATGATCTGGACGGATAAGGACGAGTTCGTTCGTTTCCCGGGCGGTGCGAAAGGGGAGTTTGGGAAGAACCGCGTATCGGCTCCGCTGCTGCTTTTCGCGCCTAAGAAGCGGATCATTCAGTGCCCGCAAGGGGCGTACGGCATTTTCGAAGGGCATCCATTGACGGCGTCCGAGCTCTTCTGGGACATCGGGAAGAAGCGCGTAGACTTGCCGGGAACCGTGTCCGGCGAGCGTAAGAATCTTCAGTTTACCGCGAGAAATGCGGTATTGGACCTGAAAACGCACAAGCTTTCCGGCAACGAAGGTCAATTCCACATCCGTATACAAGGGGAATCGGACGACCTGGAGGGACTGCGATGACCACGCGCCAGATCACCCTATCGGCGATGATCTTATCTATCTCACTTGTGGCAATGGCCGCAACCCGGCAGTCGAAACCTCCAGCCCAGCCGGAACAAGGCAAATCCGCGTCAGCGGCCGCAAAGCCTGATGAGAAGCAAAAACAGCGAGACATTGTGATTCAGGTCGCCTCGTTTATCCACAGTGACTCAGATGGAAACGGCGAAGGGCGTAACGTGGTGGTAGTAGATGGCGAGACGACTGTGAGGGCCGATACCGGTAAGTGGAACACGGAGAGCAGAGTCGCCGTTGCGACGGGCAATCTTTCCATGACGGACCCGGAAGCAGACGGCACCAGCGAAAAGGCGGAGGTCTACTACGCAAAGAGCAAGAAGCTCCTGATTATGACCGGCAAAGTCACGATCACGGTTAAGCCTAAGAAGAAGACCGATGTGCCTGCGCCGAAGGCGCCGGCACGCCCCGCGGCGGTGGTATTGAAGGACGGAAAGGCAACGGTGCAGCCGGACAGCCAGGCAGAGGACGACAAGGAGAAAGAAGCCCCGCGCAGGTATCCCGCCGTGATCACTTGCGATAGAGCCGAGTACCAATACGACAAGAAGAAGAAGCTCGGCCTGCTTACCGGCCATTTCATAGTCGTCCAGAAGCTTCCGGACAAGACTCGCACTCTCACCGCGGAGCGCGCGGAATGGTACGGGCTGGAAGAGAGGATCGTATTGCACCCGCCCGTTCATTTCGAGGATACCAAAGGCAATTCCGGCGATTCCAAGGATGTTATGGTCGTTTATACCAAGGAGGGAGACGACCGGGTGGAGGGTAAGGCGACCGTTATTCACTTCAAAGTAGAAGCAGACGAAGAAGATGAGCCGAAACCCGCCAAGAAGCCGGAGAAGTAGAATTAGAAGGGAATTTCCAATTTCCGATTCGGGTATAATCGCGCTGACCGTAACATGAACCTTACGATCTCCAATCGAATCATTTTTATGCTCTCATTGGCCGGCGCGGGAGTATCGACGTACCTCACTTTGGCGCACCTCAATTTTGTGGATATCGGGTGCTCCGCCGTGCATGGATGCGAAGAAGTCGCCCGGCACTTTACGGCAAGAGGCTTCGGAATCCCCGGGCTCCAGTGGATCCCTACAGCCGCGTTCGGCGCGATCATGTATCTTGCCTTGGCAGCGCTCTCGATGGCGCGCGCAAGCTCTCCACAGATTGCCGCCGGGCCGCTGATACCCGAAGAAGCCGGCTCAGGGTATGGGGCTCGGTCTCAACTTCACCACGTTGCCGGTTATCACGGACGCGACCTGGCCTCAATTCAACGTGCGGGTCGATGGCAATTTGCACTGTCATCGGCCGGAGTGCTCGTTACCCTGTTTTTGACCTATCTCGAAGCGTTCGTTATCCATGCCTGGTGCCAGTGGTGCCTGGGGTCTGCCTTCATTATTCTTTCGATCTTTCTTACCTGTGTGGCGGAGCGGCGCTTTGGCCGGCTGCCGGAGGAAGGAGAAACCGTTTGAAAGCGTCCGGAGAGGTGAGATTGTTTATCGCGATCACGGTTGTCGCGATTGCGCTCGTTGCCGTCGCGGTCGCGCCGACAATTCTACACCGGCCGAACGTCGGCCCGACGCCGACTGAGCCGCGCCCGAGCCCCATTACGCGAGAAACCCTGATACCGAATTGGAGCCAGGTTCGCGGGAACCCGGAAGCCCCGTTTACATTAGTGGAATTCGGCGATTACCAGTGCCCGAGCTGTAAAACCGGGGTACCGACCGTGCGCCGAATCGTCGACGAGCACAAGGATAAGTTGAACTTCGTTTTTCACCATTTCCGCATTAACGCCAGCCACGTCAACTCGATGATGCTCGCGACGGCCGCGATGGCTGCCGCGGAGCAGGGTAAATTCTGGGAGATGCACGACGCAATCTACGAAAGGCAGGACTCGTTTGCGGGAGTAGGAGACAAGGCGCTCCTCAATACGCTGTCGCGGTTAGCGGGCGATCGTAAACTGGACGTGTTGAAGTTCCGCGAGGCGTTAGTATCCGAGAAAGCGCTCAGCGGTGCCAAGCGCGAGCATGCGCTGGGCGACTCAATTCGCATAACGAATACGCCAAGCTTCTTTTTCGTGCCCAAGACCGGCAAGCCGACCGAGATTTTTACGGTCGACCAGCTCGTCCGATTCATGAAAGACCCGAGCAACTGGAAATAGTAGCATTGACGATGAGCGTTCGGGCTGGTACGATCGAGTACCGGCCCGCTTTCATTTTCGGGCCGTAAAGGAGGTCGATTTGAAGACCGTCGGCATGCTGGTCAATCGATCGAAGCTCGAAGCCCTTCAGCTCGCGCAGGAAGTCATCGCATGGCTGACGGAGCGCGACATAGAAGTCCGGCTTAACGCGGAATCCGCTTCGCTTATTGGCCGCGATGACCTCGCGGCCAACGACGGGGCACTTGCAAAGACTGAGATGTTGATTACACTGGGGGGCGACGGCACGATTCTGACGGCAAGCCACATTGCCGCGGAGTTCTGCGTCCCAATCCTGGGCGTCCACATGGGACATTTCGGCTTTATTGCCGAGACGCACCCGAATGAGCTTTTCGCAAATCTCGACCGCATTCTGGATGGCGACATCGAAGTCGAGGAGCGGATGATGGTTCAGGGGGAGGTCGTGCGGGAAGGCGCCATGGTATTCTCCGCAATCGGACTGAACGACGTTGTCCTGACTAAAGGCTCGAGGGCGCGGATGCTCTCGCTGCCGACCTCTTTCGGCGGGGACCTCATCGCCACTTACCAGGCTGACGGCCTCGTGGTCGCCACCCCGACCGGTTCCACAGCGTATGCCTTGTCGGCCGGCGGCCCATTGATCGAACCCACTGTGCGCGCCCTGCTCGTCGTGCCGATCTGCCCGCATACGCTATCAGCCCGCCCGCTGGTCATTCCCGCCGACGAAACGGTTTCTGTGACGATCGAATCCGACGGAGGAGAAGTTCTCTTCAGCGCGGACGGCGCCTTTGAGTTCCCGCTCATCCAGGGGGATCGAGTAGATGTGCGCCGCGCCGATTACTGCGTGAGGATTATAAAGCTTGGGCAGTCCGGCTTTTATCGCAAAGTGCGCAAGCGGCTGCTGTGGGCGGAGAGACTGAACGCGTAACTCTCAAAGGCCGATCGTCCTAGCAAATGTCCAAAAACAGCCGCTGAAGCAGGTCTCCCTTTTAGTCACACAGTTTCGAACACCTCTTCATCGGCGCGATCTCGCGATCGCGCCGACGATTTGGTCCGAACTCTTACTTCTTGATGCGCATTTTCACGATGTTGGTCGTCCCGTCACCCAGGTCGATGCGCAGATACCAGGTTCCTTGAGAGAGGCTCTTCGTGGAGAGGTTGAAGATGTACTGCCCCGCAATTGCATCGTAGCGGAAGGTATTGCCGCTGTCGGCGGCCGACGTGGAGACGGCCTCGTTGACCGCAACCGGATCGACGGAGTCCACCTGTGAGAGGTAGAGCTTTGCAGTGAGGTTTGCAATGCCCGCATCGGCGCCGGTCAGCTTGAACTTAACGGGGATCGTGCTGCCCTGCTTGAAGGCGGAGGAGCCGTCTGCATTGATGGGCTGCAGGACCCCTGACCACTGGCGTGGCCGTGGTTCAAGAATCGCGAAAGGCGAGAGACTGGACGAGACGCCATACACAATGTTGCTGACAGTATCGACGTTCGTGGTGATGTCTTTCCATTCGAACTTTGGAGTTCCATCCAGGTTCGTCTGATTGCTTCCGTCCGGGTTCTTGAGTATCTCCCAGTGAAGCATCCGAACATTGCTTTCGTTCGTGTACTTCGTCTGGTCGTACTTGAAGCTAAGCGTGATCGAAGCACCAGTGATGTCTGCGGTCGAGTGGATGTCGTAGAACACCGCGAAACTATTGGTGTCATTGGGAATTTGGAAGTTGGCGGGCAATGTTACGCCAAGAGGGAGCGCGTTCGGGTCGCTAAGCGGATCAACGGTTGTTTGCCCGGCGCCGTTGACCTGGGAAAACGTGA
>JBGPOG010000012.1:0-19911 GCA_041487935.1 Chthonomonadia bacterium
TATGCTGCGTGAGGGAGCGTTTCGCGGGCAAGAGCTTCGAAGTCGTCCAAACAAACGATGCCGGCCATGCTCATGACTTGTCCGCACTCACCTGGGATGTATGCGCTACGCGACGACCGGCAAGCCAATCTCTCATTCGCCAACCAGGCAAAGCCAGGAGCCCCATCGCGACAAGAGCCGGCCCCCCGTAGTCGTGCACGACAGGAGGGAGGAACGAGGCGTAATGGCCGATATACGAGTCGCGGTAAGCCGACCCGGCGGCGTTCGCCTCGCGCAGACGCTTCTCAAGGCCTGTAAGCGCGCAGCCGCCGAGGAACAGATCCGAAGCAATGAGCGCTACAACGAGTGCGTAATAAGCGCGCTCCAGCTTTGGCATATGACGCAGCAAGCCAATTACCGCCGCCAACGATCCACTGATAACCGCAATTACGAGCAAGCCGTGCGTTATAGCCACCAGATTAGCCAGCCAAGACATCAGCTCGAGCTCTCCTGCTGATTGATTAGCGCCTCGGCGAAGTCCTGCGCTGTTAGCTGCTTCTCCTGGCCGGTTTCCTCCGAGTCCGCAATACGAATCAGCGCCTGGAGGCCGGCTTCGTTCACAATTGCCTTCAAATCGGCGCCGGAATATCCCTCGCTCGACTCGGCAAGCGTCTCCAGGTTTACCTCCGGCGCGAGCTTCACGTTTCTTGTAAAGAGCTTAAGCAGCTCGACGCGACCGTCCCGATCCGGCAGGGGGATTTCGATTTCTCGTGATAAACGGCCACCCCGCCTGACCGCAGGGTCCAACATGTCCGGGCGGTTCGTTGCGCCCACGATGAACACGCGGAGGTTCGGCTTCATGCCATCCATCTCTTGGAGGAACTGGTTTACCACCTTGTCGGAGTGAATTGCGATGCCTCCCGCGCGCTCGGGCAGCAGGGCGTCGATTTCGTCGATAAAGATGATCGACGGCGCACTCTCTCGGGCGCGGCCAAAGAGATCGCGGACGCGTTTTTCGGACTCGCCTACGAACATCTGGTTGATGTCCGCCGGCGTGATCGAGAAGAACTTGCAGCGGGCCTCGTTCGCGAGCACTCGCGCAATCGTGGTCTTGCCGGTGCCGGGCGCGCCTTTGAGCAGGATACCCGTCGGCATGTCCACTCCCAATTCCTGGGCCAGGTCGGGCTTTTCGAGCATGAGCTGCATTTGGCGGAGCTCGCGTTTGGTTCTCGGAGCGAGGACCAGGTCGGCCCAGGTGAGCTTCGCCTCTCGGGTGCCGTTCGTGTGTTCGTATGGGAGGGGCGAAGAGCTTGGCGAATAGCTCTGTACAAGAGTCGCGTATCGTGGATTGGCGGGTTCCAGCTCCGCAGCTTTTCGGGCGGTGGCGGCGGCTTCGTCTTTATGCCCCAGCCCTTTGAGTGATTGTGCAAGGTAGTAATTCGCGCGGGCGTGCTGCGGATCCCTGGAAATCGCCTCGCGAAGCCAATGAGCCGCCTCGCGCAAAATCTTGTGATGCGCGGCGAACTTGCGGCCTCGCTCCTTTGCGACGACCTCAAACCCGGTAAGGTGCGCGCCGTATCCGAGTGTCAGGTCGAGCAGCGACGGCTTGATCTCTTCCGATCGCTGCCACAAAGCCCACCCGAGCCGGAAGCGCGCCTCTACACTCTCCGCGTCAAGGCTGACAGCGCGGCGAAACGCCTCCACGGCGCCCGGCCAATCCTCCTGACGCGCGCGCGAAAGCCCCCTCTCAATCGCTTCCTGAAGTCTGCTCGCTTCTGTCGTTGACAAATCCCCACCCCTGCTCATCATACGGCCAACCTGGCCAACGGGTTGCGCCGGTTTCATTATGGCACGCCGTGCCGCCAGCCGGCGCAAGATGTCATACGCTTCGCGCCATCCAGAAAACCGCAAGATTACCAATAATGATCTGTGGAATGTCACCCGAGCAACTCGGCATTACCCCTAACCCGGACTATTCGCAAGCGGTGCGGTTTGCGGGCGGGACGCCCGCGCTCCTAACACTTTGCGAATAAACCGAGCTAACGCAATCTGGAGAAATTAATGTCCCATCCCATAACGAATCACTCCGCATGGTCAGGCTTGCTCATCGCCGAGCCGGCTCCCGGCGAAACCGCGCCCTCAGCGCCGATATCCGATCCTGCCTCCGAACCAACCGCGCCATCGCCTGCGGCGGTTGTCGAGATCAGCGACGCCGCCGCAAACCCGGTGTCGCAGCCCGCAGGATTTAAGAACCGGGGCCAGGCGGTTTCCGCGGCGGTCCATGCCGCCAAAGCCGGTGCGCGCGACTTAGGCGACAAGATCGGTCCTGCGGTGTCCCAGGCTGCTCGCCAGGCCAACGGCAGCCTGCCCGCGCCGATCCCGACGCCTGTTCCCAGCCCTGTACCAATTCCTGATCCTGTATCTGATCCCGTTCCTGCGCCGATTCCTAGTCCTGTTCCGGTTCCATATCCTGCTCCCGTCCCGTCAACTGACCCGGCGGCAATTCCGACCGGTTCGGTCCCGCCGACACCTCCCGCACCCGTAACTGTAGATACCGGACCATTACAGCCAACAAGCGCTCCATTCGAGGTGACTGCGCCGCAACTGGCTTTGCCGCCGGTCAGCGACAGTATAACTACATCGTCGTCATCTCTTATTAACTCGCTCGCTCCTTCGCAATCGTTTGATCCTGCGATTACTGCACCTTCCTTGCTCGTTATTCCGCCGGTGGACCTTTTGGCTTAAGGGAACCGGGGCGGGTGTCAACCCATCATTCGGGTGGGCGAATAATTCGCGCGCGGCGCGCTCAGTTTGGCATTGCCGATCGCGCGAATTATTCTTCCCTACAACCGGCGATTCCGACGGACGCCGCATAAGCGGCCTGTTGCGTTGTCCCCACCTATTGCCTCTCCTGCGAATCGCGTGTAAACTACCAACCAATTCTCAACGGAGAGGTGGTTATCTCTTTGGGTCAATCCATTCAACGGACGTTCCTTAAATCAGCAGCTCTTCTCGAATTACTAGTTGTTGCAGCCGGTTCGCCCTTTTCGGCCAGGGCGTTCCGGCAGAATTCCGCAGCAACGTCATCCCATGGGCCAGCGCTTTCCGGCAAGGTGCAGCCGAACGAGCTTGGCCGCATTCCGATTCTGATGTACCACGCCATCGGCGCGCCGGCAACTCGCGGCGCCCGGTACGATCGTCAAGGTTTGAATATCCGCCCGGAGACGTTTCGGAATCAGCTCAAGCTTATGTATGATGCCGGTTGGTATCCGATCAATATGCGGGATGCGCTTTCGGCGCACATCGATGTCCCGGCAGGCAAGATACCGGTCGTATTGACCTTTGACGATGCGCGCGGCAGCCAGTTCTTTTACCGTAAAGGAAGACTCGATCCGACCTGTGCGGTGGCGATTATGGAAGACTTTCACCGCGAACATCCTGATTGGCCGCTGCGCGGAACATTCTACGTGATGGGCGCATCGAAGTGGAACCCGGTGCCGTTTTATCAGGACGGCCTCGAGGCGAAGAAGCTCCAGCAGCTCGTAAAGGAAGGCTTCGAGGTGGCAAACCATTCCACGTCGCATCGCAGCATGAGGCGCATGAACGCCGGCACACTCGCCTGGGAGATGGCAACGTGCGCGCGCTACGTCAAACAGCGGGAACCAGCCGCAACGATGGATACGATGGCGCTCCCATACGGAGACCAGCCGCGCGATCGCAAGATGTGGGACGTTCTACTCAAGGGCTCGGACGGCGGGACTAGCTACGAGAACCGGTGCATCCTGCTCGCGTGGGGCGGTCCTGCCTATCCGCCGGTCCATAAGCGTTTCGACCGAAAACAGATTCCACGCATGGGCTCCGAGCCCGGATATATCGAATCGTGGATCAAGAGGCTCAAGCCCGGAAAAGAGTACTCTCCGTACGTCAGTGACGGAGACCCGAACGCTTTAACGGTTCCACGTTCGAAGGAAAAGCAGGTAGATCTGGGCAAACTGGACGGTGCCAGGCTCGTGATCTGGGATGATAAACAGCGAGACGAAAAGAAAGCTGCATCCAATCGACAAAAACATGCAAACTGACTGTACGAAATGTCCATACATCTGACTGAAAAAGACGTAACGTTGTTGCTCGGAATGCCGGACTGTATTTCGGCGTTGGAAGATGCGTTCCGCAGACAGGCCGCTGGCAGGGTCGAGAACCTCCCGCGGCGCCGCCTCCACCCGCCTGCCGGAATGATGCACTGTATGGAAGCGGCAGACCTCGGAATCGGCCGGATGGGTCTCAAGGTTTATACTTCGTTCGCGCCCAAAGCCCGCTTCCTGGTCCTGTTGTTTGACTGCACGAATGGCGATCTACTGGCGACAATCGAGGCGGATAAGCTCGGCCAAGTCCGCACCGGAGCCGCAACAGGCGTCGCAACGAAATATATGGCCCGTGAGGATGCATCGATCCTGGGCATCTTCGGGACCGGCTGGCAAGCTGAAACCCAGGCCGAAGCCGTTGCCGCCGTGCGCAAGCTTGCGCGGATTCTGGTCTACAGCCGCGACCCGCAGCATCGCTCGCGATTTGCCGAAGCGATGTCAAACCGTTTGAATATCGAGGTTGCACCGGCGAATACGCCGGACGAGCTCGTAATTCAATCTAACATCCTCGTCACAGCTACTTCCGCCCGCTCGCCGGTCTTCGACGGATCGAAGATCAAACCCGGGACGCACGTCAATGCAGTCGGATCCAATTCCCTTGCCAAATCGGAAGTCGATGTCGCAACGGTGGCGCAAGCCAATCGAGTCGTTGTGGACTCTATCGAGCAGGCCAGGATCGAATCCGGCGACCTTTTGATCGCAATCGAAACTCGCAAGCTCCGCTGGGAGCAGGTCCGCGAGCTCCGCGAAGTCGTGTCCGGACAGTTTCCGGGCAGGGAATCGGACGAAGAAATCACCTTGTTCAAGTCGAACGGCCTTGCGCTGGAGGATATCGCGGCGGCCAGCCTGGTTTATGACCGCGCTCGGGACAAGGGAGTGGGGACGGATATTGGGATTTGGGATTCGTGAGAAGATCGACGCCGTCGACTGACAAACCGAGATTCTAAGGGAGGACGAGGCTCCTGCCGAGCCCCTGCTCTACGGCTCGGCAGGAGCCTCGCCCTCCCTTTTGGACAATTCCACTAGATTAAGTCGTTCCACTCACATGAGATTCAGCTTCAACTCAACGGCGGCAATTCAAGGCTTCAGGGCTGCATTCACGCAACGCGACCGAAAACCATCACGTGGGGACGCACGGCCTTTACAAAATCGATAAACTTCATCCGCAGTGCGGCCTGGTGATTGCCCGCTTCGAAGACGATGTGCTCGTCTTCCGTCAGACGCGAATCCACCCAGACCGGGATTCCGTACAGATTGCCGAATGGCGGCTCCGCACCTACCTCGCAATCCGGGAACAGCCGGGACATCTCTTGTTCCGACGCTAACTCGACTCGCTTTGCGCTCGTCGCGCGGCTCAACGCGCCAAGGTCGACTTTGCAAGGCGCCGGCACAACGGCCATGATGTACTGCTCATCCGCCCGGGCGACAACCACCTTTGCGAACTCGTTTCCCGGCACGTGCAGCGCTTGCGCGATCTCCATGGCAGTATACCGCGGCGCATGCTCCATCACCCCGTAAGTCATCTGGTTCTGATTCAGATAGCTCTGCAGCCTTGGCGTAATGGACATTCGAACCACCTCCCTTCCTATACTACTGTTACGAGCGAGGCTGGGTAGTGGTTCGGCCGCTGAACTATTTTGCCAATTCGTATAGCGCGTGGGCGTAGATCTTGGTCGCTTTGATGAGATTGTCGATGCTGATTCGCTCGTCAGGCTCGTGCGCCGGGCCGTCCGGACCTTTTGGAAAGGCGGCGCCAAAGGCGACGGCATTGGGCGTGGCGCGAGCGTATGTTCCGCCTCCCGTCGTTTCGGGCTCGGATTCGTAGTCGCCTGTTTCCTCGCGATAGATCCGGAGGAGCGTCTTGACCGGTTCCTGGTCCAGGGGCACATAGAGGGGCGGACTGTCCTGAGGATCGACGAGCGCCCATCCTGCCGTATCGATCACCGGCTTGTGCTTTTCGAGCAGCTTCTCAAACGTCCACGTTACGGGATACCGAATATTATAAGTGAGCCGCACAACGCCGGATGCGTAGTCCAGCAAACCCAGGTTATTCGTCAGGGGCCCTGCAACATCATCTTCGCCTCGTATCCCGAGCTTGCGCCCGGTGTAATCGACCGTCTTGGCGATCCAATCCAGCCATTCGCGATCTGCCGGCAAGTCTACTTCCATGAGCGCCCGCGCGAGCCGCGCGACCGCATTATCACCTACTTGCGGCGTGCTTCCGTGACCTGATTTTCCTGCAGCGTGGACTGAAATTCCCGTAGGATCGGCTTCAAACGAAACGTTCTTGTCCCAGAACTTGCTCAAAGCAAGAAGCGCCGCGTGAAGCTGCGCCGGGCTCCCTTCGATGCGCGCATCCGCGCTCGCGGGAACCATGTTCGGACGGAGGCCGCCACGCGCCCAGACGACGCGGAGTGAAGATTCTTTCGAAGGCTCGACCGTCCGTTCAAGTACAAGGTCGGTAATCCCCTTCTCCGCGTAGATCAGGGGGAAGTGCGCATCCGGCGTAAACGCCAGCGCCGGCCGCTCTTGCTTCGCAACATCCCAATAATGCTTCACGCAGCCAAAACCGCTCTCCTCGTTGCAGCCGAAAATGATGCGAACGCGCTTATTCAGGATCAAGCGGCTGTCCATTAGGGCTTTGGCTGCGAAGAGCGCCGCGTACGTCGGTCCTTTATCGTCCGACGAGCCCCGTGCGTAGATGAATCCTTCGTGGATTTCGGCGCCAAACGGCGGATAGCTCCAGCCATCACCTTCCGGAACGACGTCCAGGTGCCCGAGCGCCGCAACCATCTGCGCTCCTTCGCCAAACTCCGCGTGAGCCGCGTATCCGTCGACGTCTTTGACCCGAAATCCCAGGTCGCGGCAAAGATCGATTGTATAGTCGAGCGCCTGGCGTACCGGCCGTCCGAATGGCGCGCCGGGTCCCGCGACCGGCTCTTGTTTGGAAGGGATCCGCAGGACCCCCTGGAGGACGCTAACCAGATGATCCTTCAGTCCGTCAACTCTTGAATGTAGCAGCCCTATTTCGTCACTCATAAGTGTCTCCAGTTCAAATTAGGCACAAGATCCACAATTATGCGTCGAGCTCGTGCTGTCCTTCTGAGTTTGCACGTGCGCATCTGTGTGACGTAAGTAGTGCGCGGGCAAATTTTGTCGTGCGGAAATGGTGGCTCTTTCTCGGAGAAGTAGTCGATATTGTATTCGCGCAAATTAGGCTACTGAGTACTGCTGTGGAATCTCAGACAAGGAGGAGAATCTGCTTTCGAGACTCGGGCGCAGCCGTGCCAGTTGCTCGGTAGCAATTATCGATCGGTTAATTAGTTCATGGTCGAATGAAGTATGTTGTTCCGAGTGTCTAAGCCGCTCTATGTAGTGACCTATAACCGGGTTCGCAGGGTCACAGTCGTGCGCCATCTTGAGAGTGTTGACTACGTCCGCTCGCGACACGCCGAGATTTGATTCCGCGATAGCCCGCCAGACGAAGATAGTCGCCATAATCTTACCGTCTGTTAACCTAAACGATAAGAAGTTGCACATCGAAACGCATTTGCGATAATCGCCAGCGTCCAATGCCATTCGAGCGAGTGCAATGTACGGTAGCGGGGATTGAGAGCGGGCGGCCGCTGCGGCCTCGAAATCCTCTCGCGCACCCGGGCGTTGGGATTTAAGTCTTAGTGCGCCTCTTGCCAAGAGTGCCATATCGTCGCCGGGCTCAAGTTGCAGCGCCTTACTGTAGGCGGACAACGCCTGGTCGATCTCATTCAGGAATTCATGTGCAGATCCTAGAGCAAAGTATGCTGAAGACTGTATAGCGGTCAGCAGTTGAGTGGCCGGCTTTTCGCGGGGCAATCTCTTTAGAAGTTGCTTTACGACTAACCGTGTATCCGCCATTGCTGATTCTTCACCGACCTGCTCCCTCAACATCAGGAGCATCAATGCTGACTGCACTAAGAGTTCGATTGATGTGCCCGAGCGGTTCAAGATTTTCCTCGCCCGGTCGTGGGCCTCGCCAAATCGACCGATCTCCTTAAGCAAAGCCATTGAGTGAGACTCGAAATACGAATTGTTCGGCAAGAGCGTTGCACCATATTCAATGAAAGCGAACGCGGCGTCGAGGTGGCCGATGCGTTCATACGCCACACTGCGGAGCGCAGCAACAAGGTGTTTTTGTGCGGATACTGGTCCCCTCCGGAGTAGTGAGAGAACATTGTGCCAGTCTTGTCGCTGGTAAGCTGCCTGAACCGCCTTCCCGAGGTCTTCCGGGGAAGGAGCTTCCGACGGAGGCACTTCATACAACTCCGCATCACCAATCATGAAGAGGTCACCAGATAACTGGTTCAGGCGCGCCTGTTCTGATCCTGATAGACGAAGCCAGGGTTGATCCATTATCTCGCGAAGTTCGTCGGCTTCATCCGTGTCACCTTTGCCGTCGGCCATTAGCCGTGCGAGGCGAATCAGCAGCGATTCGTATTCTCGGTAATCAGGGTTATTGGCGAACGTATCGCTCATTTTTCGATCCCCGCATCCAAACGCCACTTTTCGCGTGTGTTTCCAAGTGCATCTTGAAATACCTGAAGTACCATTGATTCGCTGGGTTCCACATTTCCGTGATTGGGATTGTCAACAGTCAAAAACAGCCCCATCGCGACTCCGGCGTTTACAAACTGGCCTCCGCCCATCGTCCACAACTCAATCGTATTATTGCCCCGAAGGCTGCGAGTAACAGCCCCGTGTGAGCGAAACCGTTCCGGTAGATGGTGGATTGGAAAAACCGACCACGACGGCCGAACCGACATTCCCCCGGTTCTGGGATTAACGAGACCATATCGGTCACACGAGATATCCTTGTTCTCGCGCACTCCGAGCATACCGTACTTGTTTCCGATCATCGGCTTGTTGCCTTCCGACTTCATCAGTCGGCAGATCTTCGGCATCGAATCACCTTACTATCATATCATCGGAAGCTGAATTACACCCGATCCTGTGACTTTACTGCCAATCGTTCTAGGGCCAATATTGGGAGTTTAAGATTGCCAAAAATAACTGTGGCCTTACTTCACGCTCAGATCTGCAGGCAGTACTCGACGCAAGAATAAAGGCCGAGTGTAACCCCAACTGGTGAATGAGTTCACTTGCTGTAACTTCAGTCGGCAATGCCGCCTCAAAGCACTTCGACTAAACCTTCACCGAAACGATCGCCGCAAACGAAAGATACGCCTTCGCAGGCTCGCGCCAGAGCAGGCTTTCTCTGTATTGCAGAATCCGCCAATCCCGGTAGTGGAACTTGAGCTCGTTATGGTCGAACCGGTACAGATCCCGCCGGCCCGCCAAATGCTCCGCCTCCCGGGTAAATACGCAAATGGAGTTCAGCCCGCCGGCCGGAGTAGCGTCTTGCAGCCGGCGAAGCCAATCGATACACTCCGCTCCGAGGAATTGCAGGCAGTTGTTGCTGTGCAGGATATCGTAATCCGGCACGAGCGGAAACTTGCGGACGTCCTCTTGAACGATGTTTGCGATGCTCACGCCATTTTCGCGGGCCAAGCGCCGGGCTTTCGCGATCGCAGGCGCGGAACCGTCCACCGCCGTAACTTCGAAGCCTTTCGTCGTGAAAAATACCGCATCCCGGCCCTCGCCGCAGCCAAAATCAAGAATCCGAGCCTTGCGATCGCCGTACAGTTCTTTCCAATAGCCATACGTCTGGCGCGCCAGATCGGAAGGCTCGCGGCCGAAAAACCAACGATCCGGTTCTCGAGAGAACGTCTCGTCCCATTGAGCGATTTTCGCCGGCACTCCGGTTGTCGAACGCACTTTCACTACGAACCCTCCCGCTCGCGAAGATTCGCGCCGGCAAGCGTAAATCCCTTCCACGCAGGATTTCAGGCAGACCTGCCCGAACCAATCACCGCACTTAGCCCAGCGACCACATTGATTTACGGCCTCACGCACGTGCCGGTCAAAACGTTATGTCAGTGATATCGAAAAACTGCGGTGCGATCGCTCCAGCGAGTGGAGCGCAGGAGTCTGTGCGTCGCAGCGGGCGAGCACGGAGGTTTCTGCATTTCGGTTTGTTCGGAATTGCAACGTGTATAGCGGCCTGCGTATTCACGGTTAACGGATTCACCCTGTTCGAATGGTGGCGAGAGATCCGCTCCGGAGTCGTTCTGTCCCACGCCAACACTCCGAGCAAGACGATTGCGATCACGTTTGACGACGGACCCGATCCGTTCTATACGCCTCGAATTCTTGAAATCCTCAAGCGGTATGGGGTCCGGGCGACCTTTTTCGAGCAAGGCAGGTTGGTGGACTTGCACTCGAACATCGCCCGCCAGATTGTCGCCCAGGGCCACAGCATAGGGAACCATACATACTCCCACCCCTATCTCACTCGCCTGGCGCCAGGAGACATACGGCGTGAGATGGTCTCAGGAGAGCGTTCCATCGAAACACGTCTTAGAATCAGTTCTGCCATCTTTCGCCCGCCGCGGGGTGAATGGAATCCAGCGGTATTCAATGAGGCCGTTCGCACGCACAGCCACATCATTCTCTGGACGGTCACTCTTGAACATCATGAAGTTTCCACGCCGCGGGATATGGCGGACCGGGTACTGCGATTGGTGCAGCCGGGAGATATCATCCTGATGCACGACGGGGCTTTCGTCTCCCGCGAAACGACCGTCCAGGCATTGCCTTTGGTGCTCGACGGTCTGCGAAAGCGCGGATATCAATGCGTTACCGTACCGGAACTCTTGAATATCCCGGGCAATACGCGTCTCGAGGCTCCCACCGGTACGCGGCGCCCTTAGGGCGCAGGAATTCCTATTTACATCTTCGTTCAGGCTAAACCAATCATTGCACGCAATACTCGCAGGATCTGAATCGGAGTTCGTCCAACCCCCTCGTAACAATCCCGCTGCGAGCGCGACTGTCGCCGTCCCTCATTCGATATACGCCATTGCGGTCCTGGCGATTGCCGTGCGCATGGTCGTCGCGTTCGCGACCCATTTCACGAGTGAGGATTATCTCATCACGCTCCGCTTCGCGGAGAACCTGGCGCACGGACATGGGTTGGTTTACAACGTTGGCGAGCGCGTCCTGGGAACGACCACGCCCTTGTACGCACTCTTCCTTGGTGCGTTGTCCTGGATTGGGCTGCCGGCCACGCTGGGCGGAAAAGCGGTAAACATCCTCTCGGACGGAGCTTTGTGCGTCCTGGCCTACCGGCTCGTGCAGTGCGTTCGAGAAGAACCAGCCGGGTGGATTGCGGCGTTTTGGATCGCCATTTCGCCGTTACACATCCAGTGGAGCATCTCGGGCATGGAGACAAGCCTCGTCACTGCGTGCGGGATGTGGGTATGGGTGGCTTATTTGGAGCGGCGCAATACAACGGCATATATGGCGGCCGCCGTTCTGCTCTTGCTGCGCTGGGAAGGCATATTGGTATTTGTTATCCTGACGGCAGCCAATTGCATTCGCGACCGCCGGCTTCCGCTGCGTGAGATACTGCTGTTTAGTCTGTTGATCGCCCCCTGGGTGGTCGCTGCGACGTTGTATTACGGAAACCCGATTCCCGTGACGGCGATTGCGAAATCGACGGTCTATGGTTGGCGGGCTCAGTGGGATATCACCTGGCTGCGGAGAACCTTTCCCGGTATCTTGAAACTGGCTGAGCGTTTTATTCTGAGCCCTGGCTACGCGATGATGACCCTGTTCGCTGTCTTAGGCATGGTTCGCGCATGCCGGCTGCGATATACCATGCTGGCAGCTCCAGGATTGTGGTTCGGCATCTATTGGTTGGCGTTCCTATTTTCCCGCGTACTTCTATTCTCGTGGTACCTGGTTCCCGCAATGCCTATCTATGAGATCTTCGCGGCGCTTGGGCTGGCAGCCGTGTTCGAACGAATCAATGCGCGATTTCCTCACACGATAGTACTTCCGGCAGTCGCCGCAGTCGCGAGCGTCCTTGCCATCGGCTGCTCGTATGCTGCAATAATTATGTGCCGCGACGCGCAAGCGATCGAGGACCGTGTCCGCATCCCTATCGCACTTTGGCTCAAGTCCCATAGCCGGCCAACGGACATCGTAATGTTGGAGCCAATCGGGTATATCGGTTACTATTCGGAACGGCCTGTGCTCGATATCGTCGGTCTGGTAAGTCCAAAGGTCCTTGAGTTCTATCGATCGCAAAATCAAGCTCCGGTTCTTGAGATTGCCCGTGTCTTCCGGCCGGAGTGGTGCGTGCTGCGTCCGGGTGAAATCGACCGCATCCGTCGCGTGGCGGATGCCCAGAACCGCCCGTGGGAGGTGGACTACGAGCTGGTTCAAATCTTCAGCCTCGCTCCCCGCAGTAATGTTTACTACATATTTCGGCGGCGGTGATTGACAATGATCGAGGGACGACTTGCCATGTGGCTTGCAATGTTAATATGCCTCGCTGCGATTTCAGTCGACTCGGCTGCCGGTCCCGCTCAACCCACGATAGAGACAACCGTGCCGCACCGATTTCGCGGGAACGTGATCTCCAGTCGAATTCCCGGACTCACAGACAAGCTCCTGGCGCTAACGATTGACGACGGCCCTTCGCCAAACATCACGCCGGGAATTCTTGATACACTGAAATCCCACGGCGCCCACGCGACGTTCTTCATACTCGGCGCAAACGCGGCGCGGCACCCCGAGCTGTTGCGCCGGATGGTGGCGGAGGGCCATGCCATAGGCAGCCACACCTACTCGCATCCGATCCATCCGAGCAGGGAACAGGCCATTCTGGAGCTGGAAAAGACGGCAGAGGCAATTCAAAAGGCCGTTGGCTTTCGTCCGTCGTTATTCCGCCCGCCGGGAGGAAATCTTTCAAGCTGGACGGCCAGGCTAGCCAAGCAGCAAGGATACACGATCGTTCTTTGGACGATCTCGACAGCCGATACGGCGACCAGAAATCCTGCCACAATCGCCAACAACATCATCCATACCCCAAACCCAGGCGATATCGCGCTGATGCACGACGCGGAAACGAAAGCCGCGACCGCTGAAGCGCTGCCACGAATTCTGGAAGAGCTAGGGGAGCAGGGTTGGAAGTTCGTGACGATTCCGGAACTATTGGCAGCCTGGGAGGGATTCCTCGAAACGCATCCCGCACATCACCCGCCTCAGTTAGGCATCCGCCACCGCTCGTCGAAGTAACCGGCTTTGACAACCTCTTCCTGGAGCGGATCGGACGGGTTCGCCGGAATCGTACCGCCTACCTTGAGTACTGCCCAATCGCCAAGGCGGGGAAACAACAAATAGTTCAGCCGGTTCAGCTCCGCCTCGTGGAAGGTATGCCCGCTATTGATAACAATATAATGATCTCTGCTACCAAACGGACTCGGACAGATCAGCGCTGGGGAATGATCGGCAGCGGAGTAGCGCTCCTTGCCAAATCGAAGCTCCTTCCGGCTCCAACCGATGGGCAGCTTCGGCAGCGCCTTGCGAATCCAGAGATTGCTTCCGGGATCGCCGAAGAGGATGAGATTGAAGGCCTGAAGATCTGATTCCGTGACCGCGGCGTCGTCCTTGATACGTAGATCGCCGCGAAAGTACCGGCTCCACTCATAGGAAAAGCGCTTTAGATTGGCTTCCGACCAGGTCTGAATGGTTGGGTTCCACGGTTTGCCGGTCCCGCGCACGCATAGGAATGGCTTCGTGAAGGCATCGTCGATCGGTCCCTGAACACCTGGCATTTTGCCGCTCAGCTTTACTTCTTCTCCGGCAAACTTGGCGACATTTCCGTTTTGGTCCAAGTCCCCAATGTACTTCCATTTGCCAAGGTGTTTTTCAAAGACCATCGAGTAAGGCAACCACTCTCCGCTCCGTGGCGGCACTGTTACATGTTTGCCAGTAACTCTAATCCGAAACTTGGGCATTGCCGAGACGGGAGCGTGAATCGCAAATCGGGTAATGTTCTTTAGGACAGTGATGTCAATGCCCTCGCCATTGCCAAGTGTAGCGTCGACCTCCGCTCTGTCGTAGTGCTTCTCCATCCCAAGAACTTCGAACCAATGGCATCGTGAATACTTAAGCGTCCACGATACGAACCGAATGTGCTTGGGCACTTTGTTCAGCCCCTTGTCCGCATATTCCCCAATCCGCCGCATCTGCTCAGCCCATGTCTTGGGATCCTGCACATGGGCCGTGCCGGGCGAGATCAGGTTTACCATCTCCAATCCCTCGCGCTTGAACGCTTCTCCCATGATGACGTGCGCCTGGAAGAAGGGATCTTTCTCGCCAATCGCTGCAACGCACGGCACCACTCCTGCGTTTGCCGCGTAATCGACTGAGTCCAGCATGTGAAGTCCGGCTTCCTGGTATTCCGGCAGCGACCCTACCTTGACGAAATTCATGCCCGGCGTTTCGCTGAAACGATGTGTGTCCACGTATCCGCAATAGGGACCCAGCGCGACAAAGAAATCAGGGTGCTTGAGACCAAGGTGCCATGTGCCGGAAGCGCCCATGGACATTCCGCGCAGGACAATCCGGCTCCGGTCGATGTTGTAGTTTCGGCAGACGTCTTCGATGGCTTCGAAAACATCGGTCTCTCCCGCCCAACGGTAGCAGTTCTCTACTCGGCCAAGGGGGTGGAGCTCGATGTATTTTGGATTTTGGATTTTGGATTTTGGACGTTGGGAAGGCGCATCCGGCGCACCAGGTTGCCCTTTCTCCGTGTCTCCCCCTCTCCCCCTCTCCCTTTCAGTCCCATCGTCAGTATCGAACTGCGAAATGAACCGCAGCTCGCTCATCCCAACGGGCCTCGTACTGCCATGGAGGACGACGTCAAGTCGGATCGGCTTCTTCGGATCGTAATCCTCCGGGATAACGAGGCCATACGGCTGAACGGAATCGTCCACTGCGGACACGTATGCACGGACCAGCCTACCGGTCTTCTTTTCCCATGGCGCCTGCTTTGCAAGCAGGAATTCCGCGCGCTGGCTGCCGCGCTCGACGGCGTGATGGATGAGCTTGACGTCCGAAGCGGTCAGCGCAGGTTCGTACCGCAAAGCCCAAACGACGGCCTTATGGAATAGCTCCGCGTCGCTATATCGAGTATTTCCCTTGACCGAGTCCAGCTTTTTCTCGAGATGCGCAAGCTCCACTTGAATTCCTACGCGGTCTTCCTGGGATGCGGAGGCGGGAGTCCCGTCCCTTTGCGGGCGCGAAGTCGCGGACCCATGAAACGTGATGATGGCGGCGAGGACCGTCACCATAAAAGCTGTCAGGCGTATTTGCAAAACTGGGATCCTTTCGAAGTCGGCGCCGCTCGCGGCTGATTCTTTAGTGCTTCGCGTTCACCGTTTTCTCCTTCCGTTGCGAGTCCACTGGAAAAAGCATTTACGCCGGTTGTCAAAAGCTCTATAATAATCAACACCATCTCCTGATGAAAAACGTCAAATGCAGATCCCTCCGGGACGACGGAGCTCCTGCGTTTGACATCAATTACATCCTGTTGTTGGCGACATTAAATGCTGAGGAGCCCGACGTGAATCTAACCGCCTACCTCGATGAGCGACGACGATTGATCGAGGATGCGCTCGACCGCTATCTTCCGTCCACGACCTGCCGCCCGGAGCGCCTCCACGAAGCGATTCGCTATAGCGTCCTCGCTCCAGGAAAGCGACTGCGTCCGATTCTCGTGCTGGCCTCGGCGGAATCGGTTGGCGGACGCCCCGAGGATGTGCTGCCGACCGCCTGCGCGCTCGAGTGTATCCACGCGTTTTCCCTGATTCACGACGATCTCCCCTGCATGGACAACGACGATTACCGCCGCGGGCGGCTTACCAATCACAAAGTCTATGGCGAAGCAATGGCGATGCTGGCCGGCGACGCCCTGCTCACGTTCGCTTTCGAGCTGATCGCTGAAAATGCGGCCGTCGTGCCCGGCGAGCGGATTGTCCCCGTCGTCAAGATGATCTCGGTTGCTACTGGGACGGCGGGGATGGTCGGCGGGCAGGTGATCGATATCGAATCCGAAGGTAAGGACATTTCGTCAGACACTCTGCAGTTCATCCACGCTCAAAAGACCGGCGCGCTTCTTACGGCATCCTCGCTTGCCGGAGCTCTTCTGTGCGGCGCGAACGACGCCCAGCAAGAGTCTTTGAAACAGTATGGCCGAAGCATCGGGCTTGCGTTTCAGATCGCGGATGACATTCTGGACGTTGTCGGCGATCAGGAGAAGATCGGCAAGCCTGTGGGCAGCGACGAAAAGTCGGACAAGGCGACGTACCCCAAGCTCTTCGGCCTGGAGGAGTCGCGCCGAATGGCCCACGCCGAAGTCGCAAAGGCCGTGGATGCGCTTCAGCATTTCGGTCTATCCGCGGAGCCGCTCCGCGGAATCGCCCGGTTCATCGTGGAGAGGGATTTATAAGGTGGTTAGAAAACCGACATGGTAATCTCAATGCGCTCTTTCGCCAGAAGGGAAAAGTTGATTTGAGTCATTCCAAAGAGGGGGCCGAGGAATTCTTAAGAAAGCTACAGGCTGAAGCCGCAACCTTCGAGCGTAAAATTGCGACTGCCGATGGAGATTGGATTGTCAAAGGGTTCATCGACATATTTCGTCGAGTCTATACGATCTCCGGAGACACCAAGGTCGTTTCCAAGCTCATCGAGTTGATGTTACTCCCCTCCTTTAGTGATTTCGCGGAGCGACATGGATACAACATGTTTCTGGCAAGGGAACAAAATCACTATCCGGATATGACGTTCATCGCCCCGGATGAGGTGAAATTCGCGGTTGACCTGAAGAGCACCTACCGTATAAACGAAACAGACGCCAGCACGATGACGCTCGGCGCCTTCTCCGGATATTTCCGAGACCGGCACACGACCAAGACGACCACGTTTCCATATGGAAATTACGCCGGTCATTTCGTACTCGGGGTAATCTACGATCGCGCTCTTGTCCGAGCAGACGAGCGTCGGATACACACCGTAAGAGAACTTGAAACAGTGACCGCATTGGAGGATAGAGTCTTTGGAGTAGATACTCTCTCGGAAATTCCTTCAGTGGTTAAGAACCTGCAGTTCTTCTCTCAGCCAAAGTACAGGATAGCAAGAGATCAACCCGGAAGCGGCAATACCAAGAACATCGGCGCCGTGGGCAAAATCGATCAATTGTTGAACGGGCTCGGACCATTTGCTGAATTGGGCGAAGAGGTTTTCGACGACTACTGGATGTATTACATGACATTGGCAGATGCCAAGGCTGCCGGCCTCGAGCGTCCGCCGTACCGAAACCTCGCAACTTATCTCGCATACAAGCAACTTCCAAAGGGAGACTGATAGTGACAGCTCTGCCTCATAGTATTGGGCACGTTGGCGTGCCGCCCGTAAAATGCCAGGGGATTAAGACGAAGCTCGTCCCATTTATCCTGAGCAATGTCAAGTGGAATCCGGCGGAGAAAGGGCGTTGGATAGAACCCTTTCTGGGATCGGGTGTTGTCACATTGAATCTTGCACCACATCGCGCTTTGCTAGCAGATACAAACACCCACATTATTCACCTTTACGAGGCCATTTACCGGGGCGAGTTCACCCAGTCGTCTTTACGCGAATTCCTGGAATGCGAAGGAAAGAAGCTCGAACGGGAGGGGGCAGACTACTTCTACGAAGTACGGAAACGCTTCAATCACTCCGGATCGACCTATGATTTTGTCTTTTTGAACCGCTCTTGTTTCAATGGTGTAATGCGATTTAACCGAAAAGGCGAATTCAACGTGCCTTTTGGACACAAGCCCCTACGTTTCAGCAAGGCGTATATTACCAAAATCGTGAACCAAGTCGGCTGGGTCGCGAAACAGATGAAAGGAAAAGACTGGGAATTCCGAGTAGCAGCTTGGGACACAATCCTATCAGAGGCGGGCGCCGAGGACTTCGTTTACATCGATCCGCCATACGTCGGACGCCATACGGATTACTACAACTCCTGGGACGAGTGTGATGCCGAACGCCTTGCGTGCGCGACAAAGGAATTGCCTTGTGGCTATGCAGTTTCGATGTGGTTGGAAAACGTTCATCGGCATAATCACCATGTCGAACGTTGCTGGTCGCACACCGAACTCCGAATATGTACGCACTTCTACCATGTCGGTTCTCATGAAACGCTGAGGAACGAGATGGACGAAGCTTTGATGATCAAACCTGGGTTCGCAATGCCGGATCGGGGAAAACACCAAACTAACCGAAAACGGGACCCGTCAACTCAGCTTGCTTTGGCTCTTGAACGGCGAGCGGATTATCGTGTTTGACGCGGAAATCGACCGTGTCGATGATTCGCCCTGCCAATCTCCCACCACAATTCTGTCTTCTGGCTGTACCCTGTAAGAAATCTCCATCAGTAAATTTAACAAGCCATTATCCCAAAAAGTACCTGTTCTTCGGCTTACCAGGAGTTCCTCCCATTATTCTGTGGAAACAGGTTTCATGTTGCAATTCCGGATGCTAACGTCGTGCAACAGCATGGCCCACGTCTCTATAGGGGGATTTTGATGAATAGCCGATTCAAGCTCACGGCAGCGATCGCGATGGCGCTGCTGCTATATACCGCCTCCCGAGGAATCTCAACCTCGTTGAGCCCGCTTTCTCTCATGGACCTCGGCACGTTTGGCGGAGGCGAGAGCGCTGCAAGTGAAGTGAACGCTAATGGGATGGTCACCGGATATGCCGAGACCGCTTCGGGATACGTCCATGCGTTTGCCTTCGATTCCACCCTCCATGACCTTGGAACTCTCGGTGGGCCTTCCAGCTATGGCGTTGCCATCAACTTGGCCGGACAGATTGCGGGATATGCCGACGTTCCCGGGTTTGGTTCCCACGCGACCCTCTGGGATGCCGGTGGAATCCACGATCTGGGCACGCTCGGGGGCGCGTTCAGCTTCGCGTATGCGATTAACGACAGCGGAGCCATCGCCGGTGATTCGCTGAAAACCGACGGCTCGAACCACGCATTTCTCTTCACTGGCGGCGCCATGCACGACTTGGGTACGCTCGGCGGAAATAACAGCTATACCGCCGCGATAAACTCAGCCGGCCAGGTCGCCGGGCAATCGGATACGGCGACCGGCGACAGCCATGCGTTTCGTTATGATGGAGCTTCAATGTTGGATCTCGGGACGCTCGGCGGATCGTCGAGCAATGCCAATGCGATCAATGCTGGCGGAAGCGTGGCCGGAAACTCCGATACGGCGGCAGGTGAAACCCACGCATTCCTATTCGACGGAACATTGCACGACCTCGGAACCCTTGGGGGTCCCGATAGCATTGCCTTCGACATCAATAATTCGGGCCGCGTCGTCGGGCGCGCGCAGCTTCCGAGCTTGCAAACGAATGCTTTTTCTTGGCAGAACGGCGTGCTTTGCGATCTTGGCCAGGGACAGGCCCGCGCCATCAATGACCAGTCCCAATCCGTGGGCGAGGCCGGGAATTCACATCCAACCCTCTGGACAGGATGCCCAAGCGCCGCGGTTGACTTGGGCACCCTGCCGAACCTCGTAGGAATGGGCACCGCCGTGAACGGCGGCGGGACCGTCGTGGGATGGACCTGGGATCCCAACAACTCACAAAACGGCCCACCATTTCGATGGACCCAACCAGGCGGCATGGTAAGCCTTGCGGGCCTCATTCCTCCCGCTTCTGGATGGAATCTCGCCAGTCCAGGCGACCACTACTACGGCATGAACAACTCCGGGCAGATCGTTGGTCGCGGCGCACATAATGGACGCACGCGGGCGTTTCTCCTTACCCGCGCCGACCATCTTCTCGA
>JBGPOG010000013.1:0-19755 GCA_041487935.1 Chthonomonadia bacterium
ATCCTGATCGACCCCGTAACCGACACGGACGCCATGATGGAAGCCACCGTCAACGCAGTCGCCACCCGCCGCATCGTCAAGCATGGCGACCGCGTGATCATCACCGCCGGCGTCCCGGTCAATATCTCAGGCAGCACGAACCTGATAAAGGTCCACGAAGTCGGCCAGCCGATTAAGTCGGATGTGAGGTAGAATTCTGCTAGAGGTCCAACGCGAGGATAGCAAAATGCGACAAACGCTTACTCTGGATGCGATCAAAACGAAATACAGTTCCGAGTGGGTGCTCATTGAGGATCCTGAGGTCGATCAGCACTTGCGCATTATTCGAGGCAGAGTAGTTTGGCACAGCAAGGACCGGGACGAAGTATATCAAAAGATGCTTGAGTTGAAGCCGAAATCACCAGCAACTGTGTTTACCGGTGGGATTCCTGAAGGGACGGCCGTGGTCCTTTGAGAACGCCGTTTGATCCGAAGGATGGCCTCATCGTTGTGACGGCACGATTGAGCGGTCCGAGTGGACCTATATTTACACAACTTGCGCTGGACACAGGTGCCACAACGACATTAATCAATCCCTCCTCGCTATTAGCGATCGGATGCGATCCCGCAACCGTATCCGAGCGAACGCGGATAACTACCGGTAGTGGCGTTGAATTTGCAGCACGGCTTACAATTCCATCACTGGATGTACTCGGAGAATCGCGCGCAAACTTCATCGTATTGTCGCACACGTTGCCTCCATCAGCCTCCGTAGATGGACTCCTCGGCCTGGATTTCTTTCGTGGACGCGAATTGAACATCAACTTTGCAAACGGGATTATCGATTTGAAATGACCTCGGCGTATAGCCGCAATTTTCAATTGGAGCTAACTTCATGACTTCGGAACTCCAAATAACAACCAAGCAACCAAATGACTTCCCCGTCCGCGCCGTCATCTACGTCGCCATCGCAGCCGCGTGTCTGCTGATGGCGTGGCTGGGAATTGTCGTTCGCCGGCCCTACCTGGTGGCCGACGGCATGATGGCCGAGAACCGCACCCTCGAAAAGCAGGCGAATGAGATCAAAATCCGCAACCAGCGCCTCCGCAAAGAGGTCGCCGCCCTCCAGACTCCCCAGGGAATGGAACGCGAAGCCCGGCGGCTGGGTTTCGTAAAGAAGAACGAAGTTCCGCTTGTGATTCCCCAGTAACGGACGATAGACGATGGACGATCCATCATCCACCGCAGAGTCGAATGGGCCGCCGATATGAGCACGACAGACGACATCATTCGCGCGATCTACCGCAACGAGCTCGACACCCTTGCCTCGCTGTTAAGCCTCTGTGACGTCAACGCGACTGACAAACACGGAAGGGTTCCGCTGTCACACGCAATACTCGCGGACCCGCCTAACCCTGAAATGGTTGCATTCCTGATTGACCATGGTGCAAGAGTCAATATCGCCGAACGTGGCGGGAACTGCACGCCGCTCCACTTTGCCGCGAGAGATCAGCGAGCCGACATTGTTCGCATCCTATTAGACGCGGGAGTCGCCATCGAATCAGTAGACTCATTTGGGGACACTCCACTATGGACGTGTGTAATGGTGCCTGATACTAAACAAGAGGTTGTGGCATTGCTCCGTGGCGCCGGAGCGGACCCGGACCACAAGAACAAGTCGGGAGTGTCGGCCATCGACACGGCCGTTACAAGGGGTAGAGAAGACCTCTTAGCGATGCTACGATGATGCCATTACCGGCAGTTCACGCCCAAGTAGAACCGAAAGGCACAGATATTCAGCTCTGGCGGGCGCTCCATCGTCTATCGTCCCAGACGGTCCCATCAGGTATAATCCCTCCGTGATTCCATGGGGGAACGCCGGCTGCGCGATCGCAGTCCGGCATTTTTGTGCGTCACTGTGAATTTACAACATCTTTCGCAGCGCGTTGACCGGCTAACCGGTTTCGACTCGCTGCTTTCGGCGTTTAACCGGGAAAAAGGCCGCGGCCAGGTGGAAGGTCTCACCGGTGCGGCCAAGGGGCTTCTGCTCGCCAGGATGGTCCAACGTCGCGGCGGGCAAACGCTGGTCATCACCCACCACATGGAGCAGGCCCATCGGCTGCTGGATGATCTCGCCCAGTTCGGCCTCCCGTCTTTGAGTCTCTATCTCCTGCCGGCACTGGAGAGCCGCTGGCTCGCCGAAGCTGTAACCGACCACCTGGCGCTCGGCGAACGGATCGCCGCTCTAACCGCTCTCGGGCGGGGCGAGCCGTGCGTCGTCGTCGGCACCGCCGAAGCGGTCTTCCAGCGGACTTCGCCACCTGCCGACCTGTTAGATACACTCTTCGAGATCAAGCATGGGGCGTTAGTTGAGCCGGACTCCCTCCTACGCCGGCTGGTCGATATGGGCTACGATTCGGAGACAACTGTCGCGCGGCCCGGCCAGTTTTCCCGGCGCGGCGGTATTCTCGACATCTACCCGAGCACGGAGGAGTCTCCCATTCGCCTGGAATTCTTCGGCGACGAGATCGAGAGCATTCGGGCGTTCGATGTCTCCACCCAACGCTCGATCGGAAGTCGTGAGCGCGTATTGATTGCGCCCG
This sequence comes from Chthonomonadia bacterium, assembly GCA_041487935.1. GTDB lineage: Bacteria > Armatimonadota > Chthonomonadetes > Chthonomonadales > CAJBBX01 > JBGPOG01. The sequence continues at coordinate 2,583 of JBGPOG010000013.1, forward strand.
CGCGAGAACTTAGATTGACCACCCAACGGGTAAATTACGCCGTACAGTCCATCCGAGCAGCCTACGATCGCCGCCGCAACGAGCTCGCCGCCGAAAAGAACCGCGAAGCCATCGAAATCCTGACAAACCGAGTGGGCGACGATACGTCCCGCCTGCAAATCGGCGCCTATTTCGACGGCCTGGAAGAGTACCTGCCGTTCCTCGTGCCCGAGCGGGTGTGCGCGCTGGATTACCTGGAGCATGGGATTGAGGGGGCAGCGGAGAACTGGAGAACTGGAGTAATGGAGTATGGGAGTGATGCGGAGTCTAATCCACTTTCGAATGATTCGACCACCAATCCACCAATCCACCAATCCATCACTCCACTCATTATTCTCGACGAACCCGGCCAGATCCATACGCATTGGGAGAGGCTGCGGACAGAGCTTTCGGATTCGCGGCAGAGGCGATTCGAACGCGGGGAGCTTCTCGAGGGCGGCGCTCATTCGGCGGTCGTAGAAGACGGCTTCTCGCGCGTCCCAGCGGAGTTTTCCACCCTCGTTTTCACGCAGCTCCCGCGCAATTACGAAGGGATTCCCGCCGGCCACAAGGTTTCGGTCTCCACGGCCCCAATGGAATCGTACCGCGCCCGTCTCGAGGCCTTCGCGGACGAAGTCCACACCTGGCTGGCAAACGAGGCCGAATGCCTGCTTGTAAGCGACCAGCCGCACCGTGTTAAGGAGATTTGCCGGGAGCTGAACCTGCCCGTAAGCAACCTTTCGGGCGACGATGGACGATGGACGATAGACGATTCCGGCGGTCCATCGTCCATCGTCCATCGTCCATCGTCCGCCCTATTGGTTCTCGAGGGGCGTCTCCGCCAGGGCTTCAAATTCGCCGATATAGGCCTCTACGTGGCCACGGACGCCGAGCTGTTCGGAAGCGCTCGGGCGCTGGTCACTCGCCGTCGGGTTAAGGGCGGAATCCCGATTTCGACGATTCTCGACCTCCGCGAGAACGACTTTGTGGTCCACATTCACCATGGTATCGGGGTCTATCGAGGATTGGTCAAACGCAAGGTCGACGGCGCGGACCGCGATTACCTGTACGTTCAGTACGCCGGCGGCGATGGGCTTTACGTTCCGGCAGACCAGATCGACCGCATTCAGAGATATATCGGCGGGGAAGGCGCGCCCCCCACCGTCAACCGGATCGGCGGCAACGACTGGCAGCGAACCACGCGCAAAGTCAAAGAACAGGCGCGTCTGATGGCGAAGGACTTGATCGAGCTCTATGCCGCCCGCCAGAAAGCCGAAAGGCCTTCCCACGGATCGGACACTCCCTGGCAAGCTGAGATGGAGGAGGCTTTTCCTTATGAAGAGACGCCGTCTCAGATGCGGGCAATTATCGACGTAAAGGCCGATCTCGAAGACAGTAAGCCGATGGACCGGCTGGTCTGCGGAGACGTGGGATTCGGCAAGACGGAAGTCGCTATTCGCGCCGCGTTCAAGGTCATGGAGGCAGGGAAACAGGTTGCGGTCCTGTGCCCGACAACTGTTCTCGCCGCACAACACCACACGACCTTCTCAGAGCGGCTCGCGGCGTATCCGATTACTGTCGAGCTTCTCAGCCGTTTCCGTAATCGCCAGGAGCAGAAGAAAACCGTCGATAATTTGAAGGCCGGCGCCGTCGACATCGTGATCGGGACCCACCGGCTTCTGTCGAAAGACGTGGAGTTCAAAAACCTGGGGATGATCATCGTCGACGAAGAGCAGCGATTCGGCGTAGGGCACAAGGAGCGATTGAAACAACTTCGGAAGTCGGTGGATGTGCTGACCCTCACGGCGACGCCCATCCCGAGAACGCTCTCCATGGCCCTCTCCGGTCTAAGAGACATGAGCGTGATCGAAGATCCTCCCAGCGGCCGCCTCCCGATTGCAACGACCGTACAGGAGTACGATGACGACCTCATTCGAGACGCCATTTTGCGCGAATTGGAGCGAGACGGACAGGTCTACGTCGTTCACAACCGGATCGAGTCCATCGATCACGTCGCGCAGCGAATTCAAAGATTGGTCCCGGATGCCCGAATACGCGTCGGCCACGGCCAGATGTCGGAGGATGAGCTCGAGCAGATCATGCACGACTTCTACCACAAAGAGTACGACGTGCTGGTCTGCACGACGATCATCGAGAACGGCCTGGATATTCCGAACGTAAACACCATTGTCGTCGACCGGGCTGACAGGATGGGCCTCGCGCAGCTCTATCAGCTCCGGGGGCGCGTGGGCCGCTCGGACCGGCAGGCTTATGCCTATCTTCTCTACCGGCCGCACAAGCAGCTAACGGAAGTGGCGGAAGACCGGCTGATGGCCATCCGCGAATTCACGGCGCTAGGCTCAGGATTTCAAATCGCCATGCGCGATCTCGAGATCCGGGGAGCGGGCAACTTGTTGGGAGCCGAACAGAGCGGCGCCATGATCTCGGTGGGATTCGACCTCTACTGCCAGCTTCTCGCACAGGCCGTTGCGGAATTGAAAGGCGAAGAGCCGGCAGACGACTCGCTCCCGCCGGTCGATCTGCCGACCACCGCCCACATTCCGGATGAATATATCCCGAATGAAGCGGAGCGAATTTTCTTCTACAAAAAGATGTCTGGCGTGCGCTCGGGAGAAGACGTGGCAGCGCTTCAAGAAGAGCTGGAAGACCGGTATGGCGATCCGCCGAGAGCCGTCTGGAACGCGCTGGCTATTCTGCGATTGCGCCTCCAGGCTAAGAAGGCAGGGATTGCCTCTATCCGCGGCGAAAAAAGAGAGGTTGCCATCCGGCTGGCGTCCCATGCCAGGCTTTCGGCGGACGCCATCAAGCTCTTGACCTACGCCTTCAAAGGCCACCGTTTCACTGCCGATGCGGTAATCGTGCCGATGACCTCGGCGAAAATCCTGGAAGAGGCGGAAGCGATGGTAAAAGTCGTCGAACGGGCGATCAACTTTAGCAAGACGGGAGCGATGGAGGCTGTGGCGGGGTAATATCGCGCTCCGGCCGAACGGAATTCGTACTCGTCGCCGTACTCGTAATCGGCATCGAATGTTTGGTCGTACTCGTACTCGGTCTGAGAGACCGGCATCCCGAAGGTATATAAGAGAAACAGCTCCAGAGGGCCGAGTACGACGACGAGTACGAGTACGAGCACGGTTTAGAACCTGAAAACGCCCATTCGTTGGGAGAATACATCAATATGGCAAAAACCGCCGTTAAGGAGCCTGTTATCGGCGATATCGACACGGGAGACCTCCTCTCGATCTACCGGCTGATGGTTCTTATCCGCCGGTTCGAAGAGAGCACTTACAAGAAGTACCGTGAGGGCAAGATGGGCGGCTACCTGCACCGGTACGACGGCCAGGAATCACTTGTTTGCGGCATTATCCCGTTGTTGAAACTCCCGGGCGATTACATACTCTGCACCTATCGAGACCATGCGCACGCGCTTGCGTGCGGCACTTCCCCGAAGGCAGTGATGGCCGAGTTGATGGGCCGCGCCACCGGATGCGCGTACGGCAAAGGCGGCTCGATGCACCTGATCGATCCCGATCGCGGCTTTCTCGGTGGAGACGGAATTGTGGGCGGGCCGGTTCCGATTTCGACCGGCGTCGGCTACGCGATCAAATATCGCGGCACCGGCCACGTGTGCGTCTGCTATTTCGGCGACGGCGCGATGAACCAGGGCGGAGTCCACGAAGCCATGAACATGGCCGGACTGTACAAGCTGCCCATCCTTTACGTACTCGAGAACAACCAGTATGCGATGGGCACCGCCGTTTCCCGCTCGACCGGCCAACCCGACTTTGTGCTGAAAGCTCGTGCGCACGGAATCGCGGGCGAGCGCGTCGACGCGATGGACGTCCTGACCGTGCGCGATGCGGCCCAGCGAGCCATCAAGCGAATCCGCGAAACCGGCGAGCCGTACTTCGTGCAAATGGATTGCTACCGATTCGTGGGCCACGGCATCGGAGACGACAACACCCAGGGTTATAAGACCTATCGTTCCGAAGAAGAGCTGACCGAATGGAAGCATCGCGACCCGATCGAGCGCTTGCGCAACGCTCTCGAGGCCCGCGGCCTGCTCAAACCAGAAGAGGCTGAGCGCATCGACCAGGACGCCCGCCACACCGTCCAGGAAGCCATCGAGTTCGCCGAATCCAGCCCCGAGCCGCCGCTGGATAGTTTGTACGAGAACGTGTTTTCTTGATGTCCGACGATGGGCGATAGACGATGGATGATCGTTACTGCTTATCGTCTATCGTCCATCGTCCATCGTCCCGGAGGATAACCCGCACATGCCTGTGATGAGATACCAGGAAGCGCTTCGCCTGGCCATGACGGAGGAGATGGAGCGCGACGATAACGTTTTTCTCCTCGGAGAAGAGATTGGGCAGTATCAAGGGACGTACCGCGTCACCGAGGGATTGCTGCAAAAGTTTGGGCCGCGGCGCGTGCTCGATACACCGATCAGTGAGATCGGAATCGCCGGGCTGGCAACCGGAGCCGCAATGGCAGGGTTGCGCCCGGTCGCCGAGTTTATGACCTGGTCATTCGCGCTCGAGGCGATGGACCAGGTCGTGAATCACGCAGCCAAGATCACCTATATGTCCGGCGGGCGGATTAGCTGTCCGGTCGTTTTCCGCGGGCCTGCGGGCGTTGGCGGTCAGCTATCAGCTCAGCACTCACAGAGCCTCGAATCCTGGTATGCCCACACTCCGGGACTAAAGGTCGTTATGCCGGCCACGCCCTCAGATGCGAAGGGCCTGCTCAAGACCGCGATCCGCGATCCAAATCCGGTCGTCTTCATGGAGCATACCGCGCTCTATGCCCATAAGGCGGATGTTCCGGACGACCCGGAGTTTACGGTCCCGTTCGGCGTCGCTTCGGTCCGCCGGACCGGGTCCGACGTGACGATCGTGAGCTATTCGCACATGCTCACCGTCTGCCTGAAGGCCGCCGAAACGTTGGCGGCAGCAGGGATTGAATGCGAAGTGATCGACCTTCGCACGCTCGTGCCTCTCGATATGGAAACGGTCGCTCAGTCGGTTCGAAAGACGCATCACGCGGTCGTCGCCCAGGCCGAGTGGCGCAACGTCAGCATGGTTTCCGAGCTTGCAGCAAGGATCTACGAGGCGGCATTCGACGAGCTGGATGCCCCCGTTGAGCGCATCGGCGGCGCCGATGTGCCGATGCCCTATGCAAAGAACCTCGAACGCGCCGCAATCCCGGCGGAAAACGACGTGATAGCGGCAGTGAAGAAAACGCTGGCTTAGAGAGTTTGTGAGTGGTGAGTGGTGAGTAGTGAGTAACGGCGCTCCCCACAACTCACCACTCACCACTAACTCCGAGGAATAAAAATGCCCGAAATCCGTATGCCCAAAATGGGCGATGGAATGGAAGAAGGAACGGTTCTCCGCTGGCTCAAGCGGGAGGGCGATTCGATCGCGGTCGGCGAACCCATCGCCGAAATCGAGACCGATAAGGCCAACGTAGAGATGCCGGCCGAGGAAGCGGGGACGTTGACCAAGATCATCGTCAAAGAGGGCGAAACGGTGCCGGTTGGCGCGGTAATGGCGCATATCGGCTCGGTCACGGAATCTTCCAGGAGCGGCAACGGGGGACCCCGGGCCGAACCGCCCGCCGGCCAGAAAACCGCATTATCCCGCACGTCCAGCCGAGGGGCCGTACCGCCCGCGCCTTCCGAACGGAAATCTCATGCTTCCCCGGAATCGATACCGGACGGAGTATCTCGCGAACGAGTTAAGGCCACCCCGCTGGCCCGAAAGACGGCGCGCGAGCTTTCAGTGGATCTCGCACAAATCCATGGAACCGGGCCTGGCGGACAGATCAAGCAGCGCGATGTGATCGCGTCTCAGGAAAAAGGCGGGCCGATGGCGGCCGCATCCGCTCCGACGCCAATACCAGCCGCACAGGAGCGCGCAAGGACGCCCGAGCCGGCGCCTGAAATCGGCGACGTCGAGATTTCGCGCATGAGGAAGACAATCGCGCGCCGAACCGTCCAGAGCGCGCAGACCTCGCCGCATTTCTATGTAACGATGCCGGTGGAGATGGACCGCGCGGTTGCCGTGCTCGAAGAGATGAACGGCGCGGCGCCCGAACGTAAACTTACCGTAAACGATTTGATCGTCAAAGCCGGCGCCGTGGCCTTGACGAAGTTTCCCGAAGTTAACGTCTCCTATACGCCGGAGGATCGAATCCGAAAATACGCGCAGATCAACGTCGGCATCGCGGTCGTCTCGGACGAAGGCCTGACTATGCCGGTCGTCAAGGACTGCGGCTCCAAGACCCTTCGCCAGATTTCCACGGAGGCGCGAGCTCTAATCCAGAAGGCTCGGAACGGAGGACTCACTCCGCAAGATATGTCCGGCGGGACCTTTAGCGTCTCAAACCTCGGCATGTTCGGCGTGGAGGAGTTCACGGCCATCATCAACCAGCCGGAATCGGCAATCCTTGCCGTCGGGGCCGTGCTTCCCGAAGTTGTCGTTTCCGACAGTGGCAGCTTTGTGGCTAAAATGCGCATGCGTCTCACCCTGAGCTGCGACCATCGCAGCGTGGACGGCGTCCTCGGGGCGAAGTTCCTGCAAGAGATCAAACGGCTCCTGGAGAACCCGCTGACGTTGCTGGAGTAATGGAGTATTGGAGTACCGGAGTGTGGGAGGATATTGGCGCCCCAAGGTTTCCCCTTAGTGACTCCATTACTCCATTACTCCATTTACTCCATTTCCCGCCCTCTTGCGCCCTCTCGAAACTGTGGTATAATTGGCGTGATGATGCAGTTAAGTCCTCGTTCTAGGTTCGGTCCTCGCTTTGCCGGGCACGCCCCGGATAAACCTAAACCTGCCGCTCGGAGGTGGGCAACGGAATGAAAACAACCATCAAGTGCAACTGTGGACAGCGCGTCTTTTCGAGGGATGTGATGCAGCAAGGGTACTACGTCCGCCAGTTTGGGCCGAGTTACGTTTACATCAAATTTCGATGCTCGCGCTGCAAGAAGCTTGGCGAGCACTTCATAAAGCAAGAAGATTGGGAGGAAGGACTGCTCAAGGATAATGCCACGGAACTGACGCCGTCCGAAAAGTCGCGATTTGAATCCCTGGGCAAGATCTCGATCGATGAGATGATCGATTTCCATTACGCTCTCGAAGGACTTGAGCGAATTCCGGAAAAGATGGAGAACGAATAATATTCCGCATTCAATCATAAGATAAAGGCCGCCCACTGGGCGGCCTTTTTGCCATATGGCACATAAGGGAGCAGCGCGCGTCGATGCGGCGCCACTTCCCGTCAATAGAGTTTACTGGCCATCGATTCCAGGCGCGAATACGCCATGTCCAGCCGAGTCGCATTTCACCAGGATTCCGCCAGCCGGCACCACGGCGCCGCTCTGCGAAGTAATTGTCCCGTCACCCAGTACTACCGTATAGGCTCCGCCGCTCGGACAGACCGGCGTAGCGCCGAGATTGGGATTGAGGTCGGTGAGCGTAGTCGTGTAGGTATGACCCGCGGACGAAGTCTTCCACGCCTGCTCCGCATTGGCAATCGTCTGCATGTTGGCCCGGCAAGTCTTGACCTGCGAATCGCTTACTGCGGCCAGGTAGAGTGGCAGCGCCACTGCCATCAAAATCGCGAGAATGAGGATCACGATCAGCAGCTCGATAAGCGTAAACGCCCTGCGTGTTCGACGAATCTGCCGGAGCCTCATAATAGTTTGAATACTGTTCATTGTTTTCTAGATCCTTTCAGGGCGGCCTGCCAGGCGTTCATCCAGAGCCGCTAGAAGACTATTCCACGTTTGATTCAATCCAACGCTAGGAAATTTAACGGTAATTTGCGGGCGGAGTCTTATCCGCTTGACGGTGGAGAACCCTTCAGGTATGATTTCGACGTGAAGAAGAAATCAACGGAAGAGACCGCCGCCAGTCCGAACGCAAAGAAGACGGTTGTATCGAACCGCCGCGCTCGCCACGAATACCACATCGACGAAACCTTCGATGCGGGCCTCGCTCTCGTCGGAACGGAAGTCAAATCCATCCGCGCGGGCCAGGCAAATCTCCAGGACGCTTTTTGCAAGATCGAAAACAACGAGGTCTGGCTCCATAACATGCACGTCAACCCCTTTGAACACGGGGGAATATGGAACGTTGAGCCAACCCGGGCGAGGAAGCTGCTGCTTCACCGCAGAGAGATCGACCGGCTGCGCGGCAAGATGGAGCAGAAGGGCTTGGCGCTGATTCCCCTCGCCCTGTATTTTCAGCGGGGATTTGCTAAAGTAGAGCTGGGACTGGGCCGGGGGAAGAAACTTTACGACAAACGTGACGACATCGCCCGCCGCGACGAAGATCGCGAAGCGAGGCGGGAGCTTGTTGGACGCGGATGAGGAATGGAGAATTGGAGTACTGGAGTGTTGGAGTGTTGGAGTCCCTACGGGATTGTAGATCGCTGTAACCAAGTCCGCCGTTTCACCATTACTCCATTACTCCATTACTCCAACACTCAAATGTGTCTTCCGGGGGGATCCATGGGCGAAGCGATGATGGGCGTGTTTCTTGTGGTGGCCGCGCTCATTGTCGCGTCCGTACCGATCTACAAGCTCATGGGCTGGTGGGTAGAGGGCGCGGTCGAGCCGATCCTGGCGGGTGTCGGCATGGCCCTGTACATCGCGCTGATCGGAGGAGTGATGGGCGCTCCCTCCGCCATCAATGTTGTCCTCATCGTCGTCCTGGTAATTTCGGCGGCCCTGACCCCGATTTTCGGCCAGGTGTCGGATAGAGTCCAGATGGGCCGGATCGACGACCATCGTCTCCACTCCTATTCCCGGGCGCTGGAAGACGACCCGATGAATCATCCGGCCCGAATGGGACTCGCCGAGGCGCTTTATAAAAAGGGCGATCTCGATTCCGCCATCGAGCACCTTTCCTGGACTCTCGAGCAGGCTCCGAAACTTTCGATGCGCATACGGCCGCAGCTCGACTCGTGGAAACGGGAAAAGGAGCGTATCGGCGCGCCGCAGTGGATCGTGTGCCACCAGTGCTACGCGGAGAATATGCCGGCAACTGAACGCTGCGAGAAGTGCGGCGCCGCGTTCGGCACTCGCGCGGGGGTGCAGCAGCGGGTCTGGCGGGAAGGCGGTCCCAAAGTCGTGATCCGCGCATGGATAACGACCTCCCTGGCGATCATCATCGCCTGTGGGCTGTTCCGCTATCTGCCCACCATCATCGCAGGTCCCCTGATCGTTGCGACCCTATTAGTAGGAGTTTTCCTCTTCTTAAAATGGGCCGGAGGAGATATGGGGACCGTCGGAGACTGAAGGAATCGTACTCGGGCTTTCAAACTTCCGAGTACGAGTACGAGTACGAGTACGAATCAATAACCATGCGCTATATCCTATTCACAAAACTCTTCCGCGAGCAGAGCATCGAACAGCTCATAGAGACCGCAAAGCGCGCCGGCGTCGACGGTCTGGACCTATGCGTCCGTAACGGATATCCGGTCAACCCGGGCAACGCGCGAGTCGAGCTGCCGAAAGCGGCAAAACGCCTCCGGGAAGCCGGCCTGATTATCCCAATGATCTCGGCCGCCACGGATCTCACCGATCCGTCTTCCGATATCTCCGAAACCCTCTTCCGGGCCTGCCACGACGCCGGCATCCGCGACATCAAGATAGGCTACTGGCCATTCAAAGGACCCGACTATTGGAAGCAGGTCGCAGCCGCGCGCAAGCAGATCGAGGCGTTTGCCGTCCTCGGCTCAAAATACGGAGTGCGAACCTGCCTTCACACCCACAGCGGGAGCAATCTCGGCGTCAACGCCTCCGCTCTCATGCACCTGCTCCGGGGAATGAACCCCTCTCACGTCGCCGCATATCTCGATCCCGGCCACCTGGCCCTCAACGGCGAGCCGCTGCCGATGGCCTTCGACATGACGGCGCAATACCTGGCGCTGGTAGCCATTAAGGATGCGAACTGGGAAATCCAACCCGGCAAGCCCCGCCGTTCGAAGTTCGTGCCGCTCGGCGAAGGATTGGTCGACTGGTCCGAGATGCTCCGCATCCTCCACGCGTCTAAATTCCAAGGCCCCCTCAGCTTCCACAGCGAATACGACGACTTCCCCGCCCCTCAGATATTCGAACAAACAAAGCGCGACGTGCAGTATATGCGCAAGCTGGAAGCCGCTCTAATTCGCTAAGCCCGGCCTCCTCCTATTCGATTGTCAAAGATCGTGCGATAACGCGACTTCACCGGGGTTAAGCCGGTATTGAGGACTCGGCCAACCCAAAGTTGGCTTAGCATCGGTTCGCGGCGAGTTGGGTGAAGTCATTACCGCCGACCACCACGAATTCGACGCGCTGCTCCCGCATAACCTCTGCCCGATCCGCTTCATCCGGTAAATCCGGCCGTATCCCACATCCATTTCCCTATCTTCCGCAAGACACTGGCTCCAAACCCCATCCGTCCCATCCCTCCCATCCCTCCCATCCCAAATCCCGGCCATTCAACAATCAAACAACAACGACACTGCCAGGCCCGTTCGGTCCGCTTGCCCTCCGGATGTGACGGTAGCTGAGCTCGCGGCCAATTTGCCGTGGCTTGGCGACAATGGGAATCTCGCTTGTCTCTCATGTACGTTTGACAGTTTTTTCAGTCTTCGCCTATAATGATTCATCTCAACCTTGGTCCAAGTCCCCACCCGTCTCATTCGCTGGAGATTGTCTGAACTGCATCATTTGCGTGCTGGTCGATTGCTGCTGACCGACAGCTACTCTCGTCATGAAAGCGACGCGGTCACTCTGAACCGGACATGAGCTGACCTAGCGGCCTTCAATTGCACAACGAAAATAGGCAAAGGCGGAATCCAGATGCTAGACCGAATTACGGTCAGAGACTTTAAATCGCTCGTAGACGTGACTGTGCACCTTGGCGTTGTCAACGTATTTATCGGAGCAAATGGAAGTGGCAAAAGCAATCTCCTCGAAGCAATAGGAATCCTCGGTGCGGCGGCCTCCGGACGTGTAAACGACGAGTCTCTCAAGTACCGTGGGGTTCGCCCTGGGCTTCCCGCACTTTACAAGGCGTCTTTCAAAAACAAGCGCCGAGCACTGGAAATCCGATTTGAGGCCGAAGGTTTTGGCGCGTATTACTCCGTTTCGCTCTGGAATCCAATCGAGAAACCCGTTGCGGACTGGGTGTTCAAGACGGAGCTGCTTAAGCGAGATACCTTGAAAGTGGTCGGACGCTCGCCTGCCTCCTATCTTCAGTTGAACAAGACCGCCGGGCTTGCTGCCCTAAAAGCAGTAGAGTTCACCGAGGACGATCCAGCAGGGCAACTGCTCGATCTTCTCAGAAACTATGCCATCTACGCGCCTGATACACCAACATTACGGGGGTTGGAGCCAGATTCCCAGTCACGAGAACCGGTCGGACTTGCCGGCGGAAAGTTGCCAGAAGGCGTACAGACACTGTTGAACAGCCAGACAATCCCATTCCTGCGTGAGGTGTTGCCACTGGTAGACTGGCTCAGTAGCATTGGAGTGTCGTATACTAGTCAACTCCCGATTTCCACCAGCGTTCCACAGCCGAAAAGGGGCCTACGGTTCGGCGATCGCTTCATGAGTTCAGGTCGTAACACTCTCTCGGGCTACGATGCAAGTGAAGGCATCCTATATTTGCTCTTCTGCGCAGTGCTAGCGCTGCATCCGAGAATGCCGAAACTCTTCGCGATTGACAATTTCGATCAGGCGCTAAATCCGCGTACGGCGAGGGAGTTTGCGATCAAGTTTTGCCATTGGCTCACAGATCGAGAGGATCGGCAAGTACTGTTGACAACTCATAATCCATTGGTGCTCGATGGCCTCCCATTACGAGACGACCGCGTCCGCCTGTTCGCAGTTGATCGAAGCAAGCAAGGCCACACAGTTGTAACGAGAGTCCAGGTCAGCGACAAGGTTCTCGATTCAGCCGAAAAGGGCATCCCTCTTTCACAGCAGTGGGTAATGGGTCACTTTGGCGGGGTGCCTTCGGGTGTCTAATGTTCCGCGCATTAGTTTTGTCGTCGAGGGACCTACGGACTACTTCGTTTTGGATGCAGTCGTCGCGAGGTTTTTCGGCGACAAAGACTATCTTTCCAATCAAATCCAGCCACCCGTCTCTGAGTACGCAAACAATCAGGGCCCGCTTGGAGGAGGCTGGAAAGGCGTGTTGAGTTGGTGCCAGCAAGTTGGAGTAGAAAGTGGTGAGTTATCAGAAAGCCTCGTTCTTGCGAATTGTGATTGTCTGATCATCCATATAGACGCTGACATTGCATCTGAAGCCGAACTGCAAGCACACAATCTCTCCTCGCCTTGTCCTCCCGCGAAGAGCACTTGCGACAAGATACGACGTTTCATAGTCTCGCTTCTTGGAGGTACGCTTCCTTCCAAAATCGTCTTGTGCGTTCCTTCTCAATGCACCGAGGCATGGGTCCTTTGCGCGCTGCACCCTGCTTCGCTCGCGTCCTATCAGCCGATAGAATGTAGGCCAGACGTAGAGCGCCTTTTGATTGGAAAGCCGGACCGTTTGGTAGTCAACAAGGACGGACGAGCCCGGAAGCAAACAGAGCGATACCGGGCCACGGTACAGAAAATCTCACTACGATGGTCAAACACGATTGACGCTTGCCCCGAAGCCCGCAGGTTTGACACAGAATTGACCTCGGCGTTGCCACAATCGGTTGAACCCGGCCTCCCATAACTAGCCCTGGCGAATTACCTAACAAAACTCCCTCGTTCCTCGTTCCCACGCTCCGCGTGGGAACCACGTCCGGACGCTCCGCGTCCACACGCCCCCAAGCAAATCAAGCTAAAGCCGAACTGGGCCACCGGCCGGCTGAAAAAAACAATCAAGAAAGTATCGCAAACCCGCTTGACTCTTTATCCCGTCTAATATCGACTAACATATGTATCATCCGCGGAACTCAACAAATCCGCGGGCCGGGCCACCACAGCGTGCCCCGGGCATCGGTGCGTTAACCGCGAACTGGATACCCGTCGTACAAAAAATGTAAGATTTGCAGTCGTACAAAAAACGTTAGGTTTGCAGTCGTACAAAAAATGTTAGGTTTGCAGTCGTACAAAAAATGTAAGGTTTGCAGTCGGACGTTCGCCTAGTCACGATAACAGGCCGCGACGAGAGGTCTCGAAGGTTCATCAAGTCGAACTCGATCCCGCCCCGCGCGAATCGGGAGTGGTTATATAGCTTCCTACGTGCATACTCTAATACGGGGTGGGTCCGTCGATGCCATCGAGAGAACTACCGGCATAGTTCCGGTGTAGAAGCGTGATTCACAGCACTTTGATAAACGAATAAAGCGTCGCTGCAACAGGCTTCGCACTCGTAATACAGTCGCGAGCCCCACGACCACGGGTCCCCGGCAAATAAGGAGTCCCCAATACCAAAGGATCGGGTGAAGATGATATGTGCTGGTTCATCCTTCATCCTTCATCCTTCATTCTTGCCGTCCACGGGGAGGAACACGTGCAACAACCAGTAGTCAAACCGCTCGTCTTCGACATCCACGCCCGCTTGAACGAGAGCTTCCTGCAATTGGAACGCCTCGTCAAGGAGCTGGAAAACGACAAAAACCCGATGGTCCGCCTCGCCGCAGCCGCGGAGATTCGCCACCACATCGAGCTGACCACGAGAGCGCTGGACATAGCGACCCGAGCGGAAGCCCATCGCGAATTCCAGGCTGGCGTCCTCGAAGCGCCGGCAAGCGCAAAGGTGAACGTCAAACGCCATATCATGGGTCTATTCGAAGCCCGCGCCCTGGGCGAAGACGAGCCACAACCTTAACGGCGCACGCGCCGCGCCCAAATCCAAAATCGCAAATCCAAAATCGCAAATCCAAAATCGCAAATCCAAAATCGCAAATCGAGAGGCCCATGGAATCAAAACGCATCGTACGAACACTCTACTCAGATATATCTCAGGCATCAGAACGAACGTTCGGTTTGGACGTCCGAACGGAGCGGATGCCCTGGTACAGGTCAAGACCCCGAGAATTCGCCCTGAAAGTATTAGGCTCCCGCTGGTGGTCTGCCCAGGAAGACGTAGGCCGGGCGCTGCTGAAGAACCGCCGCGTCGTCGTCCGCAGCGGCAACGGCGCCGGCAAGAGCTACGTGGCCGCCGACCTGGCGCTGTGGTTTCTCTACACCCACAGCCCTGCCGTCGTCGTCACTACCGCACCCACCGAGCGGCAGGTGCGCGGGGTCTTGTGGAAAGTGATCCACCGCCGGTTCGCCACCGCCCGGAAGCGGCTGCCGGGAAAGCTGCTCATGACGCGGATCGATCTCAAGAACGGCTCCTTTGCCACCGGCAAATCGACCTAAAATGTATGCCAACCGCCGGGCGGAACATTACTTCGGCCTGCGCGAGCGTCTCCGCAAGGGCTACATCTAGATTCCCGAGAACGACGAGCTGATGGTAGAAGAGCTGACCGCGATCCGTTACCTGATCAACTCCCGCGGCCAGAGCCAGATCGAGAGCAAGGCGGAGACCAAGAAGCGCCTCCGCCGCTCGCCGGACCGGGCCGACATGCTGGCGATGCTTTTCGACGGCTCGTATGAGGCGTGGACAGTTATCGGCGAGAGTCCGCGGCACGTTGAATCGAGGTACGCGCGGATGAAAGAGGAGATGAGAGTGTGGTGACCGATGGAGCTCGCCAGGTTCCTCGCACCGGCGGCTCGGAGTGACGGCAATACGGCCCCTTGACGAGGGAGCGTAACTCGCCTATAATAGAGGCTGCATGGGGGTGATTGGTGTCGACCTGGGCGAAGTCATCTCTAGTTGCGAGCCGAGGCGCCGCTGGCCTCGTAAAAAGCGGCAAAACAATAAACGCGAACAATCAACCGTACGCGCTCGCGGCCTAATTAGGCTGCGCGTCCGCCCGTCTCCTGCCGGCCGAGACGGTTTCGGGCGTCACTTATGCCGGATTACCGTATCAGGCGCGTCCGCCGCCTGAATCGGGAGAACTTAGTGGAATGGCGAGGCTGTATCCTGTCTATGGGAGCCGGCCAAGCGACATAAAACCATAGAACTACGCTCGTAGAAGCTAGGGGTGAATCTCCGGGGACCGGGGTTCGAGTCCCCGCACCTCCACAAAACGGCAAGGATGAGGGAGAAGCCAACGCTTCTCCCTCATCCTTTGCCCGGAAAGGTGTGTGTACCAAGGATGACGATGCGGCCAGCTCCTGTTTTGGGTGATCGCGACCTTTTTGATGGCGAGGATTCGGATGTGCGCCAGGATGCGGCAAAGATCGTCCAAAATCCGGAACAATGGCTGAATGCGCCAAATGATCAGTTGGGAGGCTTGGCGCCCAATGACTTGATCGATAGAGGAGAAGCTGGCCATGTACGTGACCTGATCAGGGCTATCCAGCACGGAATGTTCACTTGAACACCGTTGGCTGCGCTTCGCTGTCGCCGAGTACGCGCACAATCCAACCGGTTTGGTATAGAGCCGTTGATCTCATGCATTTGTCGACGTTGCTCAGTGTCGCTCACACCGCACATATTCCGAGCCGATTCAACTCCGCTTTACAAGCGCCAGGCAACCAGTTCGAGATTCTGTATCTGGCACAAAACCCGCTTGTGGCGCTCCAGGAAGTCGGAGCGCTATACGGTTCTGCTACTTCACCGGGCGGCATCATTGCTAATCCGGTAGGCACCTGGGTAACATTTGATCTGACGGTCAAGCTTCAGCACTTTGCCGATTTGACCGGTCCATCGGAACAGTCGCTCATCGCCACGAACGTGCAGGAATTGACAGGCGATTGGCGGAGCTATCACCTACGCTCAATTCATCATACTCCCTGGATGCCTGGACCCGTTGCGCCTGCTGAAACACAACAACTCGGCGAGCAGCTTGCAACAGATAAGTGGGAAGGATTCCTAACGGCATCCGCCAAGTCTGCAATATACATGAACCCGATCTTATTTCCAGAAGACCTTTGGCCCGGAAGTTACGTTGAGTTTTATAATCCTAACTCGACCACAGCCGAACGCATAACAGGGCCAGTGCCCTGAACCCACGTATTAACGCCTTTACTCCAAGGCGTACACTATAAGCATGTCCAAGAGTTCCGCAAACGATATTCCCGCGGCCCTGGCCGCATCCGGCAAAAGGCTGGTGGGGGTCATGCCTGGAATCGTGTTGATTTCGAGGACGTAGGGCTGGTCGCCCACAACCATCAAGTCTGTGCGGGACATTCCCCGGCAGCCGAGGAGTGCGTGGCATCTCAGGGCGTAATCGGTGGACGTTTGAGCGGCGGCCTCCGAGATCCGCGCGGGAATGATGTGGGAGCTGCCGCCGGGGGAGTATTTTGCATGATAGTCGTAGAAGCCGCTGCCGGTAATGATCTCGATGAGCGGCAGGGCTTCCGGTTTTTCGTTTCCAAGCACTCCGGCAGTGATCTCCGTCCCGGTCAAGAATTGCTCTACAAGGACTGTGGGGTCGAATCGGAATGCGTCCTCGATCGCCTCATCCAGCCCCGAAGGCTCGCGAACGACGTGGCACCCAATCGTACTCCCCTGCGCGTTCGGCTTGACGATCACGGGGAAGCCGAAGCTGGCTTGTATCTTCGAAGACAACTCTGCAACTGCAAAACTGGAGTGGCGTTTTAGAACAATGTCTTGCGGAACGGCGATCCCTTCCGCTCTCAGCAGTTTTTTTGTGAGCGCCTTGTCCATCGCCAGCGCGCTGGCCAGCACTCCCGAACCCGTGTATGGGATCCCTAGTAGTTCCAGCATTCCCTGGATTGTGCCATCCTCGCCGCCTTTTCCGTGCAGTGCGATGAAGACAACATCCGGCTTCGCTCCCGCCTCGCCGCAAGAGAGTTCTTCGATCCGAAGAGGTGCGATCTCGGATGAGCCAACGTCAGCCGTAACTCCCGCAGGAAGAGGCTCGTGCGACCCACCCTTGAGCGCGGCGGCGTCCAGAGCCATTGGGATGTATTTCTCACGATCGAGCGCGGCAAGTATCTGACGGCCGGTAGAAAGCGATATGGCGCGTTCGGCCGATGTGCCGCCCATCAGTACGGCGACCCGAATCTTGTTCAATCGAACTCCTTGGCAAACAGTATGATCGGAGAGCAGATTCG